>JACMIM010000270.1 GCA_014381165.1 Roseiflexaceae bacterium | reverse complement strand
GGCGGTCGATGACAAGGTACCAGTGTTCAACACCGTGGCCGAGGCAGTCAAGAAAACTGGCGCAAATGTGTCGGTGATCTACGTGCCGGCTGCGTTTGCGCCGGACGCCATTCGCGAGGCAGCTGCGGCCGGCATCGCGCTGGTGGTCTGCATTACCGAGGGCATTCCCGCCAACGATATGGTCTCGACCTACGCCTTTGTCAAAGAGCAGGGTGTGCGGCTGGTCGGGCCAAACTGCCCTGGCCTGCTCACTCCCGGCGCGGCCAAGGTCGGGATTATCCCCGGCAACATCGTGGCCCCCGGCCCGGTCGGCGTGGTTTCTAAGTCCGGCACGCTGACCTACGAGGCGGTCGACGCGCTGACTAAGCTCGGCCTCGGCCAGTCGACCATCGTTGGCATCGGTGGCGACCCGATTATTGGCACTAGTTTTATCGATGTGCTGGAGCTGTTCCAGGCTGACCCGCAGACCGAGGCGATTGTGTTGATCGGCGAGATCGGCGGCGACGCCGAGATTCAAGCAGCGCACTACATCAAACAACATGTCACAAAGCCGGTAGTAAGCTTTATCGCCGGCCAGACTGCGCCAGAGGGCAAGCGCATGGGCCACGCTGGTGCGATTATCAGCGGCGGCGAGGGCACCGCCCAGGAGAAAATTATCGCGCTGGAGGCCGTGGGTGTCAAAGTGGCTAAACAGCCGACCGAGATCGCCCAGTTGGTCAAGGAAAGTATGGGCCGCTAGCTGCGAATTACAGATTTTAGATTGCAGATTCGGTGTAATCTGCAATCTAAAATCTTAGGACTTACGCAGTTGGCAGCTTCAACCTCGGGCAGCATGGAATATCTATCTTTTTTGTTTCGTTTTTTGGTGCAAAGCACCAAAAAACGAAACAATGATGAGTTATTTCCTTTTCCGAAACATCCCGCGCTTCTTAGGAACCTCGACCGACTGGCGCAGTTTATCGAGATCGTCCATACCGGCGCTTGACGAACTTGCTGGTTCAGTCGGCCCAGGTGCCATTACGGCTTCTTCAGGCTCAGGCGCGGCGGGCGCTGCCAGCAGTGGCAGGTCGGGTAGGGCTTCAGCGGCCTCATAGGGCAGCGGGCCGCTTTCCGCGCCCAGGGCTACCAGCCATTCCCACAGCGCCCGCTGGCGTTCGATCGAGCCAGCCGGCAGTCGCAGCGGTCGTCCGCGCGCGTCGATCACCACACCAAGCAGGCTGCCCTGCACATCGACCAATCCCGTCTCGATTGTTGCGCCCGGTGCGTTTTTGCCGATCCGCACGCCGCTGGCTGGCTTCAGCACCAGTTGCCCCTTGCGGCCTGGTGGTAATTCTAGCCGCCCGATCTGGCCGTGCGCGACGCTGATGTTCAACTCTGGCCCCTGGTCGATCCGCAGCGTCGCCGCAAGCGCCTGTTCGCCTGCTCGCCCCGGCCCCAGCGTGATAATCACGGTTGCCAGCGGATTATTCAACAGCAGGTCTTTTTCGATCAGCGCGTAGGCTCCCTCGGCGTCGGCGAAGGCCAGCGCCCCAGCCGCATTAGCCAGGCCCAGTGAATCGACGTATACATCAATCGCGCGCTGCTCGGCACGCGGCTGGAGTGCGTCCAGAATCGTCAGCAGCGTAATGCCGGGGTGCGGCGCGTGGGCCAACACACCGCCACTGGCCAGCACAAAATCATAGTGCGCATCAGGGCGCTCGTCAAACAGGGCGGCTGCAGCCAGCGCGATCGCCTCGCGCGCGCTGGCGTGCTCGGTCAGGACATCCTCGCGGGTGGTGGGAATCAGCGCGGGCCGCAGTTGCTTGTTGAGCAGCGCGTGCGTGAGTTCGCGCTCGCTGATCGGGAATGGCAGCCAGCGCATCATAGCCGCTGGGCTGCGCTCGGCCAGTAGATTGCCAACGCCATAGCCGCTGCCTAGCGCGCCAAGAACCGCTTGGCTGGCCTGGCCCTGGCTGAACAACAACACGCTTGTCGCCGACGAGCCAAAGTCGATCGTTAGGACATTGCGCCCGTAGAGTTCGGCCAAAAAGCGTGTCATAAGCGCCAGCGTGTCGGTTGTGGTGCGAATGGGCGCGGCACTCATGCGCCGCAGCGCGGCAAGCCCCGGCGTATGGCCGAGAATACGATCATTGTACAGCCGACTGAGCGCCTGTTTGGCCGGCGCGAGGTTGGCCTGCTCAAGCGTGGGGCGCACATTCCCGACCACAATCGGCTCGGCTCGATTGGACAGCGATTCCACCACCCGCTCGGCGGCCGCACTGTTGCCGGCAAAAACGACCGGACGCACGGTCACATCCTGGTGTGCCTGCCCATTGCCATCGACCCGCGCCGATACAGCCGTCAGCCCGATAATATGGGCGAGCCGTACCAGCGAGTCTTGCGCGCCCGCCTCCAGCCCGCCGGCCAGCACAATCACGTCGGGCCGCAGGTCGATCAGGCGCTGCACCTGCCGCTCGATCCACGAGTAATCGCCGGTGGCGACAGCGTGGTCGGTTGTGTCGTTCAAGGTGATAGTTTGGAGCACGGTGGAGTTGACGCCCCGGCTAGCGTGGAGCGCACTGCGCGCCGAAATGTCGCTGGACACCGCCGCTATCACAATTGCCATCGGCCCTGCGGCGCTAGTCACCGCGATTACCTGATCAGCCCCATCGCCCTCGCTGGTGCGCGGCAGCATCAGGTGCTCACCTTCTAGCAGTTGGTGCCCGGTCGCATCACTGATGGCGGCGGCGCATTGCAGCACCGCAACCGTCGCATCTTCATATGGTGGCTCGTAGGTGCTTGGCACTTCGGCCTGGCCGACCAGCCGTGTTTCGCCCTCGACGGTGTCGGCGAGCGTCACGCGGGTTGTCACACTGCCGATTTCGACAATCAGTGTTGCAGTATCTGCCATAGCTTTAGCACATATCCAAACGTTGAAGAAAAGAAGTATCGGCGGCTGAATGCGCTCAAAGCAGTCCGTCGTAGGCGCACAGGCCGTTCGTTACCAGCAGAGCTTAGAGAAAAGGATCGACCAGAAAACGTAGGCGCTCGGTCAGCGCTGCCATGTAGGTTTGCACCGCACCGGCAAAAAAGAAGCCAAAGGCCAGCATCAGCACCCAGTGGCCGATCGTCGCGCTGCCCCGCACCAGCCGCCCCAACCTATTATCGCCCTGCACCGTGAAGTAGAAGCTGCACAGTACCGCAATTGTTGCCACTGCCAGTACAACTGCGCCGATAATCTGCGCGAGATCGCCAACTGGACGCGCTGCCAAGCCAACTTGCGGAATCAGCGTCCCAGCCAACGCGCCGCCTGCCGCCAGCGCTGCGCCAACGCCAAAGATGATCGCCAGCGGAATATTGGCCAACCACGAGAAGCCTTGGCGGCGCGTGATGCGCGGCAGCAGCAGCAGGCCTAATGCCAGCGGCACCAGGTAGAGTAATCCCGCACTGCCAAGCGGATCGGCAACCACGGCAACTACGGCTGGGCGCAGCACTTCTTGGTACGCCACCACAAATGCCAGGCCAAGCGACACGCCGACAAACACATACTGGGCCACCCGAAAGAGCGGGTTATCGCCAAAAATGCGGCTGAACACGGTCACGGTCAGCAGCGCGGCGATGACATAGGCGAGTGTGATCACGCATTCCTCCGTCGCGCTTGGCCAGTAATGGCCGTGATCAGCGCGCTCACGAGCAGCAGCGTGGCGAAGGCAGCCAACCCCAGGCGCAGTTGGCCGGACGCAATGGCGACGGTACCAGCGTCGTCGCCACGCAGCGCCTGGTACGCTAGCGCGCCATCAGTTCCGCTCAGGCCAAGCACATTATTCGTGCGCAGGTAGGGCGCGGCGGCAGGCGCAGCCTCGGCAGTCAGCAGGATCGAGAAGGGCAGGGCTGGCACCGTGCGCTGCACCTGCTCCATCCAACCCTGAACATCGACCTGATCATCGGCGAGCAGCATGATCATCGAGAAATCGTCGAGGCTATCCAGCGGCTGATTTGTGCCGGTGGAGATGCCGCGCGCGAGGTCGCTTGTGCGCACGTCTGTGCCCTGGAAATCCGCGTTGAGCAGCTGGCCAAAGTTCTGAGCCATCGACCGAAGCGCGAATTCGCCACCTGGTTGGTAGCCAAGAATAATATAATCGGTGCCACTCGGCGCGTAGCCAGCTGTGTTGAGCCGTTCACGCAGGTTGTACAGCAGCAGCGATCCTTGTGGGTCGGTGCTCACGAGCACCAATTTAACCCCTTGCTCGATCAGTTGATCGACTACTGCGTCTTCCAGCGGTTGCAGCTCGGCCACGCGGCGCGCGTCCCAGTCATACCCAATCAGCACGACATCGTCTTCGCCAAGCGCGCTGATGCTGGTATACAGCGGCTGGGCGACCGGCACGCTGGGTGGCACCTGAAGCGGCGTGATCAGCGCGGGCAGGCCAATGCCGATCAGCAGGGTGGCTAGCAGCAGTAAATACAGCACCTGTTCCACGCCAAAGCGGCGGGTGCGTGTTGCCGGAGCCACTGTCTTGGCTGTCTGCGCACCTGGGTCTGCTGCTAGGCTCGTAAGCAGCGCGATCGCCTGCATCTGCTCGGCACTACGGCCTGGGCTTGTCGGCCGTACAAGCCGGGCAGTCGCCGCCAGCGGAATGCTCTCCTCGTCCTCGGGCGAACCAAGCCGGGTCAGCCAATCGAGCGCGCGGCCCTCGGCGTCGCTAGCAGTCGGTTTTTTCTCTTTTGGCCGCAGCCATGCTGGTAGATCCGCGCCATCCAGAAATTCACTCTTGTTTTCTGGTGTCTCGATCGCCTGCTCTGTAGTATCGCTCGTGATCGCCTGATCGAACCAGCCAGTAGTTGGCGATTCGAGCGCAGGTTCTTGTGGCAGCGGCGTTGCTGGTTGAGCATTCGTTTGTGTTGTGCCGCTGCCTTTGAGCCAGGGCGGCAGCGCTTGTTCGCCAGGCTTGTCGGCAGTGGGCAGCGGCGTGCCTTGCTCGTCGCGCAGCCAGGGCGGTAAGTCTGGATCAGCGGCAGGCACTGGTGGCGCTGAAGCTAGCTCGGCTGGTTGATCGACCGCCGCGCTACGCAGCCAGGTCGGCAGGCTTTCGTCGGTGGCTGAGCTGGGGGCTTCGGTCTCACGCAGCCAGTCCGGTGTGTTAGTGTCCGGCACCGGCGCACTTGGAGCTGCCGCTGCTGGTTCGGCAGCACCAAGCCAGGGCGGTGGCTGTTCGGTTTCGGTGTCGCGCGTCGCTTCTGGCTCGTTCTCGGCTGGAGCGAGCCAGGCTTGGGTACCCCCCACGTCAATCGGATTATCTGTGCCATACATTCGCGGCGTTGCATTGGCGCGCATCCAATCGGGAGCTTCGTCGGTTGCTGAAACGTTATTTAGCGTCTGCGCAGCCTGGTCTGGATCAGCTTGGCTGGTTGGCTGCACATCGGCCTCGGTGAGCCAAGCGGGAATCGGTTCAGTCGCTAGTGCCGGTGGAGCGCTGCCAGCTTCGGAAAGCCACGCTGGCGCAGCGTCGCGTAGCCCCTGGTCAGCGGTTTGTGGGTCGAGCAACCAGCCTGGTGCGCGATCGTCGCTGTCACTCTGGGTTATGGGTGCTGGTGCTGGTGGCGGGGCTTCGAACCAATTCGTGTTGGTATCCTGCTCATTGCCAAGCCAGGCGGGTGGCCCACTTGCTGGCAGATTGGTACGGCCTGGCTCGCCAACCTCCTCGAAGCTAAAGGGGGCCACATCGGCTGGCTCGCTCTCGGCGTGCATAGCAGCCTGCACCTGCGCTGGCGAAATGTCCTGGAGCCAGCTTGCGATATCGCCAGGGGCAGGTGCAGGTTCTTCGACGTCCTGAGGTGTCGGGCCGCTGCTTGGGGGGGCAGTGTCGCCAGCCGGCTCGGCAGGGGCAGGGTGGAGCCAATCTGGCGTGGCAACCGGTTCGGCGGCGAGCGGCATGACCGGCGCAGCATTTTGTTCGCCTGCCATTTCGAGCAGCCAGTCAGGCACTTCATCCTGGTTTTGGGTTGCCGCCAAAGTAGGCTGGTCTTCGACATCGGCGGTTATCCCGCGCAGCCAGTCGGGCATCACCTCTGCGTCGCCAGCTGCCGGTTCGCTCGACAGGTTATCAAGTTCGCGCTGCTGGTCGGATTGGCTGCTTGCTGGAGTTAGCTCGGACGGTGGGGCCTCGCGCAGCCAATCTGGCAGTGCTTCACCATCCTGCTCGGCAGTCTGGCGCAACCAGGATGGCAGGGTTTCGTCAGGCGTGGCAGCTGTGCTCGTACCTGTGGCAGAATCTTGCAGCCAAGCTGGCAGCGGCGCACTAACCTCGTCGGGCTGTGGCTCCGCTGGCGCAGTCTCTGGGCGCGGCGGCAGTGGTTGGCCGCGAAGCCAGGGTGGCAAATGTGTGTTTTTGTCAGAGGGGTCGCGGCTCACCTATACTGTCCTCGGTAGTGCAGATCGCAGATCGCAGAGGAGCCAGTCCAATCTGTAATCTGCAATCAATAATCAGCGGTCAAGAAAGGGCTGGTCGAAGCCAAGCAACACACGTACACCCGCCACCAGCGCACCAATCGCGCCGCCGAGCAGCAGGCCGCGCGCACCCGCAAGCACCACATACTCATTGACCCAGCGCAAACTTTCGCCAACCAGCGGCAGCGCACCAAGTTGCGGCACAGCTGCAATCAACAGCACGACCAATGCTACGCCGACGATCACCAGCGCATCGGCTGTGCGCCGTTGGACTGCGCGTAGCGCTGCGCTCAGGCTGAAGAAGGCCAGCAGCGCCAGGAACGAGGCGGCCAGCGGCTGATACACAAAGTTGAAGACAACCCTGATAGGATATTCGATCAGGCTGGCGGGTAGCGTGTACTCACCGGTTGTTTGCCGCAGCAGGGGGAACAATGTGCCAAGAAAGATGACTGTTAGCATCGAAAGCAGTAGAATCAGGCTGTAAACCCAGTCAGCTTGGCGCTTGGCCACTCGCCCAACATGATCCGTCACCACATTGATCAGCCCAACCACCAGCGCTACGACCGTCAGTGTTGCCGCCCAGCTGACTAGCAGTGTGGCAACTTCGCTGAAGCGTGGCAATGGTAGTGCGAAGTCGATCAACACGATTAGCCCCGCGACACCTGCGATCAATGTGGCGAGCAATCGTTTTGGATCACGGAACATAGACAACATAAGGCGACCTTGCTGCATGCACGCTAGAACAAGTTGGATGGAATAAATCCTAGAATCGTGATAATAATAATCGCAATGATCACAACTGTGCGCAGTGCGTCTTGCGTCAGGAGCCGCGCCTGTGGGGCAGTTGCGCGCGAGAGATATGCCTCTGCGGCGAAAATTTCCTCGCCGATCAGCGCACCATCACAGGAGAGGTAGATCAGCGGTTGGGGCGTGGTCGCCGTCGCACCGGCGAGTTGTGGCACGCCGCTTTGCGCGCCGACCTCACCGACCAGCAAAAATTCTTCGCCAAAATTTCCAATCAGCTGGCTAGCTTCAAGCTGCTGGCGGCCATAGATAGTCGTCACGCCCAGCGCGTAGGCCATTGGGTCTTGTTGGGCCAGCAGCTGCACATTGGTCGGGTTGTAATCCTGGCCAAAGCCAGCCTGCACATAAGCTTGGCGCAGAAAGCCGCGCTGCGCCAGATGCGCTACTGCGTCGCCACTGCTTGCCAGTACTGGTGCGCCATTAAAGGCTGCTTCGGTGGCCACACGTTCGGCAGCCAACAGTCCGGCCACTGTTGCAGCTGTACTCGCCCGGCTACCGATCGCTCCGCTTCCCGGCGAGACATGAATAGCCCGGCCTGTTTCTGCGCCGCGCTCAAGTGCTTGCCGCACGAGTGCCAGCGCCGGCAATGCGCGGCGGGCGATCGGGCGTTTGTTTGCAGTTGCGCGGGCGTGATGAAGCAGAGAAAGCAGTGCGACGATCAAAATCGCAAAGAGAGAAGCAGCCGGCAGCAGGAGTGATTGCAGTGTTGGGTTCACACGGCACCTCGCAGAATTCTTTACAGCGTCATGCCGATCAATGGCTTTGAGTGTAATTCAAAAGAGATTGTTTGTCAACACTCTTGCTGATCGATGCTGCATCGTAGCGCATTCCAATTGGCTTCCGTTGTCATTAGGTCGACATAATCACGCCATCGACCAGGCGGCGTGAGCGGGCGAGCAAACAGCGCCGCCTGGCAGGCAATGAATGCAATTGGCACAATCACTTCCAGGGCAAGCCTGGCCGCCCCGTCAAGCCGCCGACGCCGAAGTGCTGCCGCTAGATGCGTAACCGATGGTTGCTGCATGGTTGGCTTGGCTTACGTTCCTTTGCTATCGAGCCAAATTGTCACTGGGCCGTCGTTCACCAGCGCCACCTCCATATGCGTCCCAAATCGACCAGTCTCAACATGGACGCCTAGGTCGCGTAGCGCGGCTGCGTAGGCCTCGACCAGTGGTGCTGCTATTTCAGGGCGTGCAGCCGCCGCAAAGCCGGGCCTGCGCCCGCGCCGCGTGTCGGCGAACAGCGTGAATTGCGAGACCACCAGCGCCTGGCCGCCAGTATCGAGGAGTGATAGGTTAAAGCGACCATCGGCGTCGTTGAAGACGCGCAGTTGCGCCGTCTTCTGGGCCAGCAGTTGCGCCTCCAGCGCGCTATCGGCGTGGCCCACGCCGACTAGCACCAGCAAGCCCTGGCTGATCTGGCCGACCATAGCGCCCGCGACCGTCACCGAGGCCTGGGAAACGCGCTGGATTAACATGCGCATGCAACACCCCCAGCGCTGAATCACACGGCTGGAATACAGCGTGCTGTAGCTCAACCGTGCCCTAGCGCTTTCCATTCCCGGCCATGTGGGCAAAAATAATCCGCCCAGTTTGAGTTTGGTGGATGCGCGTGACGGTGGCCGAGACCTCGCGGCCCACCAACTTGCGGGCGTCTTCGACCACTACCATGGTGCCGTCGGCGAGAAACGAGATGCCTTGTTCGCGCTCGCGGCCAGTATCGCGGATGGTGACCTGGATGTCCTGGCCTGGAATGACAGGCGCGCGCACGGCGTCGGCAAGCTGATTGAGATTGAGTACCTGGACGCCCTGAAGTTTAGCAACGCGGCCAAGGTTGAAATCATTGGTGATCAGCGGGCAGCGCTGCTGATTGGCCAGCGCGATCAGCCGGTCATCCACCGGCTCGCCGCTGTTCAGCTCGCTGTCAATAATCTCGACCGGGATGTCGCCGGCCTTTTGCATGTCGTTCAGAATGTCCAGGCCACGCCGCCCTTTGTTGCGCCGCAGTTCATCCGATGAATCCGCCAGCAGCTGCAGCTCGTTCAGCACAAAGCGCGGCACGATCAGTTTACCGTCCAGAAAACCGCTTTCACCCACCTGCGCGATCCGACCGTCAATAATAGCCGAAGTGTCGAGCAGATAGCGGCGCTGCTGGCCCAGAGCATCAAGCAGCTGTGGTGGCACGACAAACGATGGCGCACGCGAGCTGCGCAGTACCTCGACCAGTTCCTTGCGCCGCCCAAGCATGAGTTGCGCACCGCCATAGCCAAGCAGTAGTGCGGCGCTCAACGGTAGGAATTGGCCTAGTGGCGATGGTAGGTATCCCAGTGGGATCGCCAGCAATAGTGCGAAGAAAAGTCCAAGCAGCGCGCCCATGCTCAACGCTACCAGATCTTCGATTGAAATACTACGGGCATAGGCGTAGGAGCGCTGGATTGGTGTGATCGTCCAGTGATGAGTGGTCAGCAAGCCGAGGCCCGCGCCGGCTAGCGTCAGGAGCTGAATGGCCAGCTCCTGGGTTGTACTGGGCGGCTGATCAGAAAGTGCGATGCCAACCTGCTGCCCCACCCAGGCCAGCACGATCATTCCAATAATCCGCACCAAAAAGTTAAAGGAAACCTTCATCGCTCACCGGCCAATGCCTGATCAATGGCCTCGACCACCGACCGAACCTCCACGACCTGCAGCCCATCGACCTGCGCAATACCAGCGCCCTGCGGCACAATCGCGCGCTTGAAGCCGAGCTTGGCCGCCTCAGCCAGCCGGCGATCGGTCTGGCTCACGCTGCGCAGCTCGCCCGAAAGGCCGACCTCGCCCAGCAGTGCCAAATCGTGCGCGACTTTTTTATTCTTAAAGGATGATGCGATCGCCGCTGCCACCGCGAGATCGGCCGCTGGCTCGCTGATGCGTAGCCCGCCGACGATGTTGACATACACATCTTGGTTGAACAGCGGCAGCCCAACCCGCTTGGAAAGCACTGCATTCAGCATCAGCATGCGGTTCATGTCGAAGCCGTTAGCGGTGCGGCGCGGCTGCGCGCTGGCCGTGGTCGAGGTAAGCGCCTGCACTTCGACCAGCAGCGGGCGCGTGCCCTCCAGTGTGACCGCCACGGCCGATCCGGGCGTGCCAATGCTGCGTTCAGCCAGGAATACCTGCGAAGGATTCGTTACTTCGATCATGCCCAGCTGCGTCATTTCGAACACGCCAACCTCGTTGGTCGAGCCGAAGCGGTTTTTGACGCCGCGCAGCAGCCGGTACTGATGAAAGCGCTCGCCCTCCAAATAGAGCACAGCATCGACAATATGCTCTAGCACGCGCGGCCCAGCGATCGCGCCTTCCTTGGTGACGTGGCCGACCAGGAACATGGGGATGCCGGTCTGCTTGGCTAGCCGCAGCAGCCGCAGCGCACCCTCGCGCACCTGGCTAACACTGCCCGCCGCTGAAGATATGTCCTCCAGATACACTGTTTGAATCGAGTCGACCACCACCATGCGTGGCCGTAGCGTGCTGATCTGCTCAAGAATTGCGTCGAGGCTGGTCTCGCCATAGACAATCATGTGCTCGGGGTCGAGTCCCATGCGCTGCATGCGCAGCTTGATCTGTTGGATCGATTCCTCTGCCGACACATACATTGCAGGCCCGACTTCATCGGAGAAGTGTGCGGCAACCTGGCTTAAGAGTGAGCTTTTGCCAATACCAGGATCTCCACCGACTAATACTAAGCTGCCCGGCACAAGCCCGCCGCCCAGTACCCGCGTGAACTCCTCGCCAAGCACAGGCAACCGCTCGAAGCCGCCAGTCGGCACCTCGCGCAGGCGCATTGGCTGCGTGATTGCGTCGAGTGCGTTAGGCATCCGCGCCTTGCCACTGCTCTCCTTGCGCTCGACCTGCTCGACCAGGCTATCCCAAGTACCGCAATCAGGGCATTTGCCCATCCAGCGCGTCTGCTGCGAGCTGCACTGCTGGCAGACAAATATTGTGCGTGTTTTAGCCAAGTTCGTCTCGTTAGTACTCAGAAGCACAAAGAATTCGCCCACATGTGCGCTGATTATAACTCAAAACGGGTGTGGGGGCACGATACATCGTGCTCCCACACCCATCGTCCTATATCCATTGCCCCTACACCGATTTGGGTCGCACACCGGCTAGGCGACTGGCTCGGCCTCTTCCTCGGTTGAGGGTGCGCTGCTTGTCACTTCGCTAGCTGAACGCAGGCGCAAATACGTCTCGCCATTCTCGATTGTGGCGGCATCGACCACAACTTGATCGCCGCTTTTGAAGCGCCCTTCCAGAAAGCCCTCAGAAAGTGGGTCTTCGATCAGGTTGGTAATGATCCGGCGCAGTGGGCGTGCGCCAAAGGCTGGATCGTAGCCGCGCTGGGCCAGCAATTCATACGCGTCGTCGCGCAGTTCCAGGGTGATGCCGTGCTCACCAAGCTGCTTTTCGACCCGCTTGATCATAATCGTCGAGATCTCGCGAATCTCGCTATTCGTGAGCGGGTGGAAGATGATTTTAGCGTCGACGCGGTTGAGAAACTCAGGCCGAAACATTTGCTTCAGCGCATCGTCGACCTTTTTGCGCACATCGTCATTGTCCAAATCGAGACCGGTCAGCGTTGAGAAGCCGATCTTGGACGCCCGCCGAATGTGCTCGGTGCCGACGTTCGAGGTCATAATGATGATTGTGTTGCGGAAGTCAACCTTGCGGCCCTTGCCATCGGTCAGGTTGCCGTCTTCCAACACCTGAAGCAACAGATTAAAGGCGTCCGGATGCGCCTTCTCGATCTCGTCGAACAGAACGACCGAGTAAGGTTTGCGCCGCACTGCGTCGGTCAGCTGGCCGCCATCGCCATAACCGACATAGCCGGGGGGGGAGCCAACCAGTCGCGAAGTAGTGTGGCGTTCCTGGAACTCCGACATGTCGATCTTAATCAGCGAATCCTCTGAGCCGAACATAAACTCAGCCAGCGCTTTGGCCAACTCAGTTTTACCGACGCCGGTAGGCCCAAGGAAGATAAACGAGCCGATCGGCCGTTTGGGGTCTTTCAAGCCAGCACGGGCGCGCCGCACGGCCTTTGAGATCGTAACGACTGCTTCTTCTTGGCCGACAACGCGGCTGTGCAGCACCTTCTCCATGTCGAGCAACCGGGCGGTTTCGTCGCCCCTGAGCCGCTTGACTGGCACGCCCGTCCACATTCCGATAACCTCGGCAATGTCCTCTTCGGTCACATACGGGCGCTCGCTGGAAGAGCCGGTGCCATCGCCGATACCAAGCTCGTTCTCCAGCTTGATAATCTTGCCCTGCATGCGCTCCTCGCGCTCGCGCAAGTCACTGGCCAAGTCATACTGACGGTCTTCGATTGCTGCCTCGCGCTCCTTGCGGATGGCTTCCAGGCCACGCAGCGCATCGCGCAACGAAGGTGGCGTGGCCGAGCGGGTCATGCGCACACGTGCCGCCGCCTCATCGATCAGGTCAATCGCCTTGTCCGGCAGAAAACGGTCGGGCACGTAGCGTGCCGAAAGGGCAGCTGCAGCCTTGATAGCTTCGTCGGCGATCTGAAGTTGATGAAAATCCTCGTAGCGTGACTTAATACCGCGCAGAATATCGACCGTCTCCTCGATTGACGGTTCTTCGACCATCACTGGCTGGAAGCGCCGCTCCAGCGCGGCGTCGCGCTCGATGTACTTGCGGTACTCATCGAGCGTGGTTGCGCCCACGGTCTGAAGTTCGCCACGCGAAAGTGCTGGCTTGAGAATATTGGCCGCGTCGAGTGTGCCTTCCGCGCCACCTGCACCGATGATCGTGTGAAACTCGTCGATAAACAGAATACAACGCGTTTCCTTGATCTCGTCGACCACCCGTTTCAGGCGCTCCTCGAACTGGCCACGGTACTTGGTGCCAGCCACCAGCGCACCCATATCCAGTGTCACCACGCGCTTACCCTTGATACTGTCGGGCACATCGCCGGCGATGATGCGCTGGGCCAGCCCTTCGACGATCGCCGTCTTGCCAACGCCTGGCTCGCCGATCAGGGCGGGGTTGTTCTTTGTGCGGCGCGAAAGAATCTGAATCACACGGTCGATCTCATGTGCCCGTCCGATCACTGGGTCGAGGCGACCAGCCTCAGCCATCTCGGTAAGATCGGTGCCCAATGCGTCCAGGTAGGGTGTCTTGCTTTGTCGGTTTGCGGATCCGCTGCTTCCGGAGGAGGAGGAGCCGCTGCTACTGCCGCTGCTCGAAGACGAGCGCTCCATCGAGCTTGCTGTACCTTGGCGCAACACGCGCATCACCTGGGTGCGCACCTGCTCCAACGAGACACCCATGATATCGAGCACGCCAGTAGCCACGCCCTCACCATTGCGCACCAGGCCGAGCAGTAGATGCTCGGTACCAATATAATGGTGATTCAGGCGTTTGGCCTCATCAATCGCATACTCGATCACCTTCTTAGCCCGTGCGGTCAAATCTTGCTCGCCACGCGTGGTTGGCTCGCCAACGCCAACAATGAATTCGACCGCGTGACGGGCCTGTGAAAGCTTTACGCCCAGGTCGTCAAGCACGCGGGCCGCGACGCCTTCGCCTTCACGAATCAACCCAAGAAGGATATGCTCAGTGCCGATATATGGATGATTAAAGGCTTTTGCCTCTTCGGTGGCCAACTGTAACACCTGCTTGGCCCGCTTGGTAAACTTATCGTACACGCGGTCGGATGACATGGGTTTTCTCCAGACTAACTGACGGCTTTCCGCCCGATTCACCCTGCGCACGCTGGTACTTGTATGTGCCTGCTTTGCACAGCGCCGCGCCATTGCAGCCAACAGACCGACATGCTGAGTGAATTCTTTCTAGTACGCGGGCGGCGCGAGGATGGATTTATGTGCCCTCGTCCACCGCCGTGTCCGCTGGGCTTTCGCCCTCTCCCGGCTGCCGCATGCTCAAGCCAATCCGCTTGCGGGCCGGGTCGATCCGAATGATCCGCACCGCCACAGTCTCACCCTCGGCGACCACATCGCGGGGATGCTGGACACGTCCATCGCCCATTTCCGACACGTGAATCAGACCCTCGACGCCATCCTCGATGCGGGCAAATGCGCCGAATGAGGCGAGTTGTGTGATGATTGCCTCGACCGCCTGACCGAGTTGGTAGCGGTCGTTCACCGTGACCCATGGCTCATGCTGGGTTCGCTTGATCGAAAGCGCTATCCGCTTGCGGTCATTGTCGATACCAAGTACAAATACCTGCACCTTATCACCAGCCTTGAGCACCTCCGAGGGGTGCTTGACTCGGCTCCACGAGATTTCTGACAGATGGACAAGCCCATCTGCCCCGCCAATATCGACAAATGCGCCGAAGTCGCAGACGGATGTAACGACGCCGGTGCGCGTGTCGCCTTCTTTGAGCGAGGAGAGAAGCTCGCCTTTCCGGCCATCGCGAACCTCCTGAGCGGCCTGGCGTTCAGAAAGAATCAGGCGATTGCGATTCCGATTGATCTCGATCACCTTAAGCGACAGCGACTGACCGACAAGCTTGGCCATATCGCTTTGCTTCTGAGTCTCTGGGCCGCGGCTGATGCTCGTGACCTGGGAGGAGGGCACAAAACCGCGCACACCATCAAGATTGACCAGCAACCCACCCTTATTATAATTGACCACTCTGGCGTCAATCACATCACCGCTCTCGTGGGTCTGCTGAAGCACGCGCCAACTCTTCTCTTGGAGCGCCTTATCGACCGACAGGATAGCGCGGCCTTCTTTGTCTTCGGTTTGGACAACGCACACGAGCAGTATGTCACCTGGCTTGAGTTCACTACGGTCTTCCAGGGTCATCGACTGCATTTCGCGCGTAGGAACCACGCCCTCGGCCTTTGCGCCGATATTGACCAGAACCTCGTCTTTGTCGACACGCATGATTACACCGTCTACCGTGTCTCCATATTGAAGATTACGATAGTCGTGGGCAGGATCGGCAAGAAACTGCTCCATCAGGGCGCGGTCTTCGATGTCTTGGGCGTTTTGCGCGTCGGCCACACTAGCATGGAGCATGGCGGGGGTTTGCTCATCGAGCATAGCTCGTTCTCGCTGCTGTTCGGAAAGGCGGATTCCCCAGCGGATGGACGGCTGTTATGATATGGTGCTTTCCAAGCATATTATATGACGCCGGTAGTGAAAAAGCAAGAGTGCCCTAGTCGTATAGTATTTTGGAGTGATACAGTGCGTATGGTTGCCTATTTCTATACGATGAATATTGACAGTTGCTTTCAGCGTGTGATATAATACAATACCGTGTATGCGTACTTATAAGTTGTTGCTAGCAATCTTCCATCACTTCTACCAGAGGCTGCTTGCGAGCCTGTGTAGCAGCAGTATTATTACATAATAGGACTATAGGGTGGTTGTAAAAAGGTAAAAATGTGACTATTGTGAGATGTGAAGGGATACGTGTTATGCCACAAACTATTGACAAGTACGTGGTTAGCCGTTATACTTCGAACAAGTGTTCTATAATGTATTGATACGAAAATTTTGGTTTATTTTCATGGTGCTGCTGTCTGGTTGCGCACGGCCACTGCCCTTGCAAACAGGTCAACAGACCGTGGTGACGCTGCCATCAGCAGCGCCTGTGTTGGCAACGCTTGTACAAGGGTCAAGTACACCTGTTCAGCCCCCTGCTGGGGTTCTGCCATCTAGTACACCAGCGCGGGCTGCGCCGACAACTGCACCTTTTCCAACAGGTATTCTTGCCCCGCAGCCATCGGTAGTCGTCGCAGTGCCAACGATCCCAGCGCTTTCTAATGCGGCGCTGTGGCAAGCACAGCAGGATGACCGGCAGGAGTTCGAAGTGGCACGCGAATACAGGGCCACAGCTCCCGCCATGTTGCTCTGGTTTGACCCACTGACAAGCCAACATCTCGAGGTAGGGAAAATTATTGGTCAGTTTAGTGCTATAGCCACGTTTACTATTCGGCGGGAGGATGTGGCGGCGCTTGCCGTTCCTTATACTATTGATACTGATTATGGCCTCACGGCCATTTCGCCGGCAGTTAAAGAGCGCATGCGCGCTGCCGGCTATACCGAACGAGTTGAAGCGTTTGTTTTGGTTGATGAATCGATTATCTTTGCCGATGCGGCTGGTCTGCTGCAACACGATAGATCGTCGTCCTCTTCCGCTTCAGCGACGTAGCCAGACGCACAAATCGTCTGTGAAAGGACCGGCAGTTGAGTAGTCGTTATCTTGATATGGTGCGCGGCCAGCGCCGTCGTCCATCTGGTTTTCAGCTTACTTCGAAATCCTTACTGACCATACTTGCGAGCATCGCGATGGTTGGCTCTGGTGTGTATTGGTGGGGTGTGCAGTCGCAGCTGACCACCAATGTGATGGTTGCTGCGGCGTTTACCGCTATTCTGGTGCTCGCGCCGCCGTCGCTCGTATCGTTCCTCATCCCGTGGTCGCCCGGTGGTATGCTGCTGCAAAAAATTAACGCTCGTACCTGGGGCTATGGTGTAGTGGTTGCCTGCGCACTATTTTTGCTGTACTACTCGTTCCAAATACAGTGGAGTTGGTGGATGGCCCAGGAAGTTGTGAAAAACAGCAACCTGGTGTATCAGCAGGTGCTGATCGGCATTATTGGCTTTATTGTGATCCCGGCGCTGCTCTGGACCCCTGTGACCAGCGAGGAACTGGTGGAGCAAGTGCGCCAGGCACACTTGGTCAAGCGTTACGAACTGCAGACGCAGGCTGATATCGCCATCCTTCGCGCCACGCTGTTGCGCGCGCAGGAGAAAGCGTTACTCGGTTTTGCCAACCTGACACTGGAAGAGCGTGAAGAGCTGGCCGGTGTCATGCGCGGCCTTGTTTCGGGTATCGACCGGACGCTCCAAGAGATCGGCGCGAGCGTTAAGACCGTTAGCGGGGCGACGATTCCGTTTCACGCGCTTGACGACAATGATGATATCCGTGATGTACTCGACTATATCAGCGACAGTTTGGTTAATTCGTCGTTCACTGGCGACCAGGCCGATCAGCAGGACATGCTGCTTCAGGCCCCTGACACCGACGAGCAGTATCAAGAGCCGCGCTATCGGGGCGAGCGCCCAGCAGAACGTGCTGTCGCCGTGCGCTACAGCGAGGCCGAGCGGGTTGCCCGTGAGCCGCGCGAAACGCCCCGCCAGCCGCAGCCAAAGGCGCGCCCGTCGCGCCGTGATGAGGGCTTTTAACTATGCGCGGTCGCTTGTTTTCAACCGATACGCGGCTTCCTGAAGAGGATTTGTTCGATCTCACCGATCTGCTTGCCTGCCGCGTTTTCAACAAGCTTGGCCGACGTGCCTTTCAGCTCAATCGCCGCGATGTGGCCGAGCTGATCGCGCCCTACATCGCTGATCTCGACGACGAAGACCGGCGCGCAGTACCCTGGATGCTTTGGGATCTTATTCAGGAGGGTGTGGAAGCTGAACTGGAAACAGCGTAACAGTGCTTTACACACGCGAACAGGGCGCAGGAAACATTATGGTTTCCTGCGCCCTGTTCGCATGTCACTCTGTGTTGGCCTGGGGAAGATGCGAACATATCGCATCCCTGCCGGCATTATCAAAAGAGGCGGGGTGTTTTTCGGGGGCTGCGCTCCTAAGCCCGCGCTTTGCGCTGACGCGCGGTTACAACTCCTGTAGGGATGCTATAGTGGAGCGCTTTGTACCAACCTTTTTAGGAGTTACGCAGTTGCTCAAGAGCCTTCATTTCGCCTGCGGCGGGCAAGGAAATAATCAATAACTGTTTCGCTTTTTGGTGCAAAGCACCAAAAAGCCAAACAAGCGGAAGGTGCCAATTGCGTTAGTTATAATAATTAAAAAAGGGTAACAGCTAGTAAAAAAAACCTAAGAACGACCGTATAGGGGTGCTTGGCGGCACATTCGATCCAGT
>JACMIM010000269.1 GCA_014381165.1 Roseiflexaceae bacterium | reverse complement strand
TTGCACATGTCGTAGATTGTCAGTGCCGCCACGCTGACTGCCGTAAGTGCCTCCATCTCCACGCCGGTCTTGCCAGTGGTGCGAACGGTCGCCGCGATCAGCAGCGCGTCGCCGCCGTCCGGTGTCAATTCCACTGCGACATGGGTGAGCAGCAATGGGTGGCACAGCGGAATGAGTTCCCAGGCCCGCTTGGCCGCCATGATTCCTGCCACCCGCGCAACCGCCAACACATCGCCCTTCGGTAGATTCCCGGCCACAATCTGCGCCAGCGTCGCGGGCTGCATGCGCACCAGGCCCCGCGCGATCGCCTCGCGCTGTGTGTCGTTCTTCGCGCCGACATCGACCATGTGCGCGTGGCCCTCGGCATCAAGATGGCTTAGATCAGACACTGCGTTGCTCCTTACCTGTTTGTCCGCTGCTGCCATGATAGCGCGTTGCGAGATGGCCAAAAGCGACGACAACTACTCGTAGGTCGGCAAATTCAAGAATGATTCGGCAAAATTGGCGTCAAATCTTGTTGAAAAGTGGTGCATCGTGGTATATACTGTGCATAGAAGTGGGGGAAAGTGGGGGAAAGTGGGGATTCGAACGAGAATCCAAGTTAAATGCTGTTAACAGGCGTGAGAACAAGTGTTCTAATACAAAACGATGTTTTTAGGCGAGTACGAACATTCTATGGATGATAAGGGGCGGCTGGCAGTGCCAGTGCGCTTCCGCGAGCAGCTTGGCGATGGCATGGTCATCACCCGCGGCTTCGAGCACTGCCTAATGGGCTTTCCGCTGGCCTATTTCGAGCGGCTGGCTGGCCAGGTCAGTGGGCTGTCGCTGGGCAATGCCGAGGCCCGCGAGATGCGCCGCCTGTTGTTCTCGGGGGCGTCCGATGCACCGCTGGATAAGCAGGGCCGCATCAATATCCCACCGAACCTGCGCGAGTACGCCGGCTTCAGCGATACCGTGGTTATCGCCGGCATGCATACGCACTTTGAAATTTGGTCGCTGGAGGCCTGGCGCAAAGTGCTGAACACGCTGGACGCCAATGGCAGCGCGATCGCCGGCAAGCTGGCGGATCTAGGGCTGTAGGAATGGCTGAGGGCTGTAGGAATGGCTGAGGGCTGAGGGCTGAGGGCTGAGGGCTGAGGGCTGAGGGCTGAGGGCTGAGGACGAACCAAATAGCCCGGCGCTTCAGCGCCGGGTCAGGGCAGGACGAACCAAACCAAATAGCCCGGCGCTTCAGCGCCGGGTCAGGGCATGTATGAACAACGATCTCGACGAAAAACCTACATCAGCCCTTAGCCCTCATCCCTCCGCCTTTCGCCATATCAGTGTGTTGCTGTCCGAGGTGATCGTGGCGCTGGCACCCCAGGCCGGTGGGCGCTATGTCGATGGGACGCTGGGTGGCGGTGGGCATGCCTTGGCTATGCTGGCAGCCTCCAGTCCGGACGGGCGGCTGCTGGGGATCGATGCCGACCCAATCGCGCTGGCGGCGGCGCGGGAGCGGCTGGCCCCCTACGCTGAACGAACGACGCTTGCCCACGGCAATTATGCCGAGATCGGCCAGATCGCGCCGGCCCACGGCTTCGAGGCCGTCGACGGCATTCTGCTCGACCTGGGCGTTTCTTCCTATCAGCTCGATACGCCCGAGCGCGGCTTTTCGTTCATGCACGATGCCCCGCTGGATATGCGCCTGGACCCGACACAGGGCGAGACCGCTGCCGATCTGGTTCACGAGCTGCCAGAGGACGAGCTGGCCAATATTATTTACACCTATGGCGAGGAGCATGGTTCGCGCCGGGTCGCCCACGCGATTGTCACAGCGCGCCAGGGCGGTAGAATCGAAAACACGCTGGCGCTGGCCGGGCTGGTGGAGCGGGCGCTCGGCGGGCGCAAGGGTAAAATCCACCCAGCGACCAAGACTTTTCAGGCGCTGCGCATTGCAGTCAACCGTGAGCTGGAGCGGCTGGAGGCGGTGCTACCACAAGCGGTGGCGTTGCTCAAACCGGGCGGGCGGCTGGCAATCATCACCTTCCACTCGCTGGAAGACCGGATCGTCAAGCTGTACTTTCGCGCTGAAAGCGGGCGACCGACGATCGACCAGCGCGAAAGCGGCTACCAGGATCGCGAGCCAATCATACGGATGACCCAGACCAAGCCGATCATTCCCACCGCCGACGAGCAGCGTGCGAACTCGCGCAGTCGCAGCGCGAAACTGCGGGTCGCCGAAAAGCTGTAATGTTGCGGGTCAATCCCAATAGCCCGGCGCTTCAACGCCGGGACGCTGTTCAATCGATGGCAATTGTTATTCAACCGACTGAGGCACCATCTATGGCTATCAACTGGCGCAAACAAATGCCCTTGCAGCAGGCCCGGGTCACCCGCCTGCAGCTGCCTCGCTACCTTCAGCTCGATGGCGGGCGCTACCTGATCGCGGCGGCGCTGATCCTGGCGTCGCTCAGTCTACTTTCGCTGGGCCAGACCGGTCGGCTGGCCACGCGCGGCTATGAACTCGGCCAGCTGGAAAGCTATAAAATCGAGCTACAGCGCCAGCAGAGCCGGCTCCAGCTTGAACTCGCCGAAGCTCAGTCGCTCACGCGCATTCAGGCCCGCGCCGAGGAGCTGGGGCTGCGCCCGATCACGCCCGACCAAGTGCGCTATGTGACAATCGCGCAAGAGGCGACCGAATCAGCCGGTGGCGAGTAGTCGAATGCATGGATGGTAACGCCATCTACAAACAACCATACCAAACCAATGGCAGCACGAACCACAACCGATAACGCTTCCAAGCTCGTCACCATCAGCCGCTGGCGGATCAACCTGATCCTGCTGGTGGCCGTGCTGATCGCGGCGCGTGTGTTCGTTCGCCTTGGCGAGGTGCAGATCGCCCAGCACGCCACGCTGGCCGAGGCGGCGCGTAACGAGATCAGCCGCACCGAGACGATCCAGCCACGCCGTGGCGTGATCACCGACCGGGCCGGTAACGCGCTGGCAATCGATGTCGACCGCGAAAGCTTGTATGTCGATACGCGCCTGGTCAACGTAGAAGACGCCCCAGCCATGGCGCTGGCGATCTCGGGCTTGACCGACCGGCCTTCGGCCCAGTTGCTGGAGCTGCTGCTCGATAAGCCGCGCTACCACCTGCTGGCGCGCTGGCTGTCCGCCGACGCCGCCGAAACCATGCAGGCAGCGATCGATCAGAACGACTGGGCGGCCTTTGTGCTGACGCCAGAACCCAAGCGGATTTATCCACAGGGCGAGTACGCCGCCCAACTGATCGGCGCAGTCAATAACATTGGCGATGGCATCAGCGGCGTGGAAGCGTACTTCGACACCGAGCTGAAGGGCATCACTGGCACGCTTAAAGCCGAATGGGACGGCGGTGACAACCCGATCTGGCTGAACCCACCCGAGACCCAGCCCGCCACCGACGGCGTGGATATCCAGCTGACGATCGACCCGCTGATCCAGCACTTGGCCGAGGACGAGCTGAAGAAGACCGTCGACGATCAGAGCGCTACTGGCGGCACCGTGATTGTGATCGAGGTCAAAACCGGCGCGATTCGCGGCATGGCCACCTACCCAAGCTACGATCCGAACCGGTATGGCGATTTTGACCCCGCGCTGTACAGCCGCAGTCCAGCTGTGACCGATGTGTATGAGCCAGGCTCGACCTTCAAGATGTTTACGGCGGCGGCGGGCATGCAAACCAAAGCCTTCACCGCCGACACCCAGGTGAATGATACCGGCATCGTCGCGCGTGGCGACACGACACTCGCCAACTACGATTCGTCGGGCCATGGCCTGTTGAACGCCGACCAGATGCTGTACTACTCCAGCAATGTGGCCGCGCTGCAATTCGCCGAGCTGATTGGGGCCAAGAGTTTCTACCGTATGGCCAATGAGTTCGGCTTTGGGCAGCTGACCGGTGTGGAGATTGCCGGCGAATCGGCGGGGATTGTGCCGGACGCCGATGCGCCAGGCTGGGGCGAGATCGTGTTGAGCACGAACGGCTATGGCCAGGGCATCGCTGCCACACCGTTGCAAATGGTGCAACTGGCTGCCACGATCGCCAACGATGGCAAGCGCATGAAACCGTATCTGGTCGAAAGACAATGCATGGGCGAGGTCTGCCAGGAAACAACGCCAACGCTGGTCAACCAGCCGATCGACCGGGCCGTGGCCTGGACGGTGCGGCGCATGCTGGTCAACTCGGCCAACCACTACTCGGGTGTGGTTTGGGGCGAGCGCACTGGCGATTATAGCGATGCCTGGCTGGTGCCGGGCTTCCAGGTGGGCGCAAAAACTGGCACTGCCTCGATCCCGGACGGGCGGGGCGGCCTGGAGCCGTTCGTGATCGGTTCGGTGCTGGGCTTTGCGCCGGCGGAGGACGCGCGCTACGCCGTGCTGGTCAAAATCGACCGGCCGCAGAAGGATCCGTGGGGACTACTCTCGTCCATCCCGGTCTATCAGCGCGTGGTCGATCAGCTCATGCGCTACGAGCGGCTAGCCCCCGATATGGCGCTGGTTAGCTCTGGCCAGGAGCCATACGTCAACGTGACCACCGCCAGCCGGTAGCGGTCGCGGCGGGTTGGGTTTGCGGTCGCGGCGGGTTGGGTTTGCGGTAGCGGCGGGTTTGAAACCGGCCGCTACCGCAAACCGGCCCACCATTACCGCCACATAACTATGCTACAATGCCGCCGCGTTCTAGGATTCGTAGGAGGCGGCGGTGTTCGACCTAGCAGAGCTGCTTATTGGTGTTCAGGATGCGGAGCAGCGGCAGCCGCCACAGCTTCCGCAGCACTTGGACACGCTAGACTATTCCGAGGCGGTGATCGATTCGCGCCTGGCCACCGAGCGCTCGCTGTTCGTGGCGTTGCGTGGTGAGCAGGTCGATGGTCATCGTTTTCTCGGACAGGCGATCCGGGCCGGCGCAACTGCCGCGCTTGTGGATCGTGCCCAGGCCAATAGCCTCGTGCTCGATGTGCCCCACGCGGTGATTACACCGCAGGGCGCGGGGCTGAACGAGGCCCAGCCGGGGGATGTGCTGCTGGTAGCGGTGGAAGACCCGCTCGCGGCGCTCCAGCGGCTGGCGGCCTACCATCGTGGATTGTTCACGCCGACAGTGATTGGCATCACCGGCAGCGTGGGCAAGACCTCCACCAAGGAGGTGGTTGCGTCGGTACTTCGGCGCAAATACCGCACCTTAAAAAATCCAAGAAGTTACAATAACGAGACCACCATGCCCATCGCGCTGCTCGAGCTGAATGGCGACCACGATGTCGCCATTTTCGAGATGGGCATCTACGGGCCGGGCGATCTTTCGCTGCTCGCCAGCATCGCTCGGCCCAGTATTGGCATTGTTACGAATGTCGGCCCCTCGCACATGGAGCGCATGGGCAGCCTGGATGTGGTGGCACAGGCCAAAAGCGAACTCGTGCAGGCGCTACCTGGGGATGGTGTGGCCATCCTGAACTACGACGACGAACGCGTGCGCGCAATGGCCCAGGTCACGCCGGCGCGCGTGTTCAGCTACGGGCTCGACCCCGCCGCCGACATTTGGGCCGATCAGATCGTGGGCCGGGGCCTGGAGGGCATTAGCTTCCGCGCGCACCACGCTGGCGAGGCGGTGACGCTGAGGCTGCCGCTGCTTGGCCGCCACAGCGTTCATACCGCGCTGGCCGCCGCCGCCGCTGGCCTGGTGCTTGGCCTCGGCTGGGACGCGATTGTCGATGGCCTGCGCGACGAAAGCGCGCAACTGCGGTTGCTGGCCGTGCCGGGCGTAAATGGCGCGACCCTAATCGACGACACCTACAATGCATCGCCGGTTTCATCACTGGCGGCGCTAAACCTGCTTCACGATCTAGAGGGGCGGCGGATTGTGGTGCATGGCGACATGCTGGAGCTCGGCCCGGTCGAGGAGGAATCGCACCGCCAGGTTGGGCGGCGCGTGGCCG
>JACMIM010000268.1 GCA_014381165.1 Roseiflexaceae bacterium | reverse complement strand
TATAAATGCGGATGGTAAATTGTGACAAATCGAGTTGCTTAGCATCGGCCCAAACGCGAAGCACATCGTCCACCGGCCCTTCGCAAATCAGTGCCACTGGCTGGCCGCGTAGCTTGGTCAGTGTCACGACTAGGGGGTGCGTGCCCTGGCCCGAAAGCTGCCTGGCCAGCGCATCGGTGTCGAGCGGCGACCCGCGCTTTTTCACCGTCACTGGGCCGGCATCTAGCGCGTGCAGCCGCGCGCGTAGCTTTTTCAAATTGAAGGGCAGCCACTCCAGCACACGCCAGCAGCGCGCAAACGGCGTGGCGAGCAGCGCATCACTGGTCAAGTAGGCGATCATCGGGTCGAGCTGGGCCGCGCCAAGCTGCCCGCCGACCTCGGCCACCAGATGCGCGCGAATAACCGCCCCGTCCGGCTCGTAGAGAAACGCGCCCGGCGCATCCGCCACTGGCCCCAGGCCGCCGCCTGTGCCGTGGAGCGTGTGCGGTACTGCGCCGCTGCCAAGCAGCGTGGCCCGCCGCCCGCCCTGACCGAGCGGGCCGAACCACAGCACCGCCTCCTTGAGTTCGCCTGCGACCGAGATGAACTCGACCTCGTGCGGTGGCAGCGTGGCCAATTCTTCGTCGCTGGCCCCTGGCGCGATCTTCACGCCGATTGCCGGGGTGCGTTGCAGCCACACGCCTAGGTTGCTGATCGCTGGGGCGTATGCAGCCAGCGAAAAGACCCGTCGCCCGCCGCTGCGCCGGGCGGGGTCGAAAAATAATGCGGCGGCGGCGGGTGGTGGCTGCTGCTCAAGGTCGGCGCGGGCGAACTGCACCCGCCGCTCGACGCCATAGGCGCGGGCGTTCTCGGCGGCCATAGCCAGCCGCAGTTCGTCGTGGTCGACCGCCGTTATATCGGCAACACGCGCTAGCCCGATCGTGTCGCCGCCCACGCCACAGCACAGATCGCCCACGGTGTCGTAGCTTTGGAAGCGGGCGCAACGGTAGCTAGTGATACGTTCGCCTGATGATTGCTCTAGCGCCTCGCGGGTGAAGTACATCGCCTCCGCGCGCGAAAACTTCATTGCCGCGCGCACTCGCAGCAGCGCGGTCTCGTAGACTGCCGCCGCCTGTTCGGCAGTCGCCTCGCGCCGTAGCCGCCCAAGCGTGGCCAATCGCACATTGTCGTGCAAGGTTTCGGGCGTGAGTGTGGTGAGCAGGCGCTGGCCAGTGGGGGTGAGCAGCCAGGCGAATGTTTCGAGCTGCATCTATAACGTTTCGTCGGGTGCGCCGCTGAACAGGCTGTGTACCGGCACAACCAACGAAAGTGTTGCGCTGGTGAGGTCTTGGGTGTTTGTCACAAGGTCGCTGTGTGTGTACTCTTCGAGCCGCACATCAGGTTGGCTACATACCAGAACATCACGTGAGTCGGGGCGAATAATCCAGTATTCAGGAACACCAGCGCGGGCATAGGCGGCGCGTTTCGTGCGCGCGTCCTGCTCAACACTCCCCGGCGAGACAACTTCTGCAATCAGGTCGGGCACACCGCGAATGCGTCGGTTGGCAATGATGTGCGCGTTGGCGCGGCTGATCAGCACAAAATCTGGTTGCACAGGATCGCACCCAGGCATCAGCAGGCCAATCGGCGCGGTAAATGCGTAGCCCCATCCGCGGTCTTCCAAAACATTGCCGACATGCCGGAACAAGCGCGAGATGATCCATTGATGAAAGTTACTGGGAGCGGTTGTCACGTACAGCACTCCATCGATGATCTCATAGCGGTTGCCATCTTCCGGTAGTTGCTCCCACCGAGCATATGACCAACCAGCCCCGATCGAACGGAGTGTTAGTTGCGCCAGTCCAGCGATGGTCATTGCGGCCTCCTTGTGTGAACACCATGATAATGCGTGGTACGCGCCTTCGTCAACGGTCGCTACCGCATGCCCCAGAACACTATCATCCCCAGCATCAGGCCGAAAAATGTCACCGCCGTCATAAGCACGCCGACTTTGAAGAAATCGCCGAACACATAGCCGCCTGGCCCCATCATCAGCACATTGACCGGGTGTGAGATCGGCGTGATGAACGCGGTCGAGCAGGCGATCGCCACCGCCACCGCGACTGCGCGCGCGTCTATGCCCAGCTGTATGGCGGCACTGACCGCGATCGGGCCAATGATCAGTGCCGCGACCTGGCTGCCCACGAATTGGGTCAGTGCGACCGTGATCACGAACAGCCCGGCGACCAGTGCGAGCGGGCTGCTGGCCAACGCGCCGCCGGTCAGCAGTGCGCCGATCTTGCTGGCCAGTCCAGTCGCCACCAGCGCCGTGCCGATCGGCAGCATGCCGGCGATCAGCACCACCACGCGCCATTCGATCGACCGGTAAGCTTCCTCGGCGTTCAGGCAATTGGTCAGTACCAGCAGCGCTGCGCCAGCTAGCATAGCCTCGGCGGTCGGCACCAGGCGCAGTGCCGAAAGCAGCAGCACTGCCGCCGTAATTACGACCGCCAGCGGCGCTTTTGCACTGGTCTGCGGCTCGGTTTGGAGCGGCTGATCGAGCACAATCAGCCCCGGCTCGTCGGCTAGCTGGCGTAGGCGCGCAGCCGGCCCGACCACCAGCAGCGCGTCGCCGGCCTCGAGGGTGAAATCGCCGACATCGGTGCGGTAGGCCCGGCCCTCGCGCCACAGCGCCACCACCGTTACACCAAACTTGCTGCGGAAGTGCAACTCTTTGAGCGTCTGGCCGAGCGCCGGCGAGCGCGGCCCGATCACAACTTCGCTCAAGTATACGGCCAGGCTGCTCGTATCGGTCGCGCCATTCCGGCCAATCGTCGTGCCCTGCTGTTCGAGCTGGCGCACTCGCTCCTCGCGGCCAAGCACCAGCAGAATGTCATTCTCCTCGATGATGTCACTTGCCGAAGCAGGGATTTTGGCCTCGCGTCGGTGCCAGATGCCAATCACGGTTGCGCCGAGTTGTGCGCCGATCACGCTTTCGGCTAGGCGCTGGTGGATGAGCGGCGAACCTGGCAGCACGCGCACCTCCCACAGCCGCTCGGCCAGCTGGTAGGTTTTGCTGAGATCGGGCCGACGCATGGCCGAGCGGCCAACTGACTCGCGCGCGGGCAGCAGCTGGCGGCCTAGCAGCACCATCGTGGTGATTCCAGTTACGGCGATCAGGCCGCCGGTGGGCAGGAAATCGGCGATGGTCAGCCCGCGCTGGCCCTGCGTTTCCAAGTTGCCGCTGAGGATGATGTTGGCAGTGGTGAACAGCGTGGCCATGCCGCCAAATAACGTGCCAAATGACAGCGGAATCAGCACCCGCGAGGGCGGCACATCGGCCCGCCGCGAAACCTGCACGGCGGCGGGCAGCAGCACGGCACCGGCGGCGATATTGTTCATGACCAGCGAGAGCAGCGCCCCCGCGCCCATAAATGTCGTGGTAATTCGTCCTTCGCTGTCGCGGCCAAGCCGAGCCAACCGGTCGGCTAGCCACGCCACCACACCAGTGCGCTCGAGCGCCGCCGTGATTACAAACAGCCCAACAATCGTCATGACTGCGCTGTTGCTGAAGCCAGCCAGCGCCTGCTCCGGCGTCAGTACGCGCGTGATGCTCAGTGCCAGCAGCACTAGCAATGCCACCAGATCCGGGCGTAGCCGGTTGGAGATGATCAGCAGCAGTGCAGCCGTGGTGACGATGATCAGCGTGATTTCGGCGAGAGTCAACATAGGCCTTTGTACGTTCACGGCCTGCCGTGACTTCACACGATAACGATAACCTCCAGCGTGCGCGGCCCATGCACGCCTTCGACGCGGTTCAGCTCGATGTCGGAGGTGGCCGACGGGCCGGAGATAAAGGTCAGTGGTCGGCCCGCGTGCGCGGCTTCATCTAACATGCCGATCGCTTCCGGCACCAGCCCGATCACCTGGGCAGCTCGCACAATGCACAGGTGGTAGTCAGGCAGGAGCGAGAGCGCCCGGCGACCCTGGCCCAGCCCGTGGTCGAGCACGATCGTCCCAGTCTGCGCGATACCCAGTGCGCAGCTCGTGATCACCCCTTCGCTCGTGTCGAGCTGTGTATGCGAAAGTGGCGGCGTGTCGCGCAACGGCGTGATGTCAGGCGGTAGCCAAGCTTCTGGCAGGCCCGCTGGCACCACCAGTCGGCTGATGCCGCGCGCCCGCAGCGCCGCAGCGATGGTCGCAACCAGATCGGCTTCACGCACCACGCGCACGGCTGCCTTGTACTCGGCCACGCGCTCGGCGAACTGCTGAACGATCTCGGCACGCGGAGCGTCATCGGTCAGGCGGTAATCGCGGGCGACGCGCACGTCCTCAGGACGCTCGGCGGGTGGCACATCGCGCAGCGCCGTGTGAATGCGGCGTAGGATTGTGTCTTTAGCACTCATTTGTTTAGGGCTAAGGGCTGAGGGCTAAGGGCTGATGTGTTAAACCTTAGCCCTCAGCCCTTAGCCCTCAGCCTTTCTCTTCGCCCACCATTCGCGGAAGGTTTCGTCGGGCATTGCCTCGAGATCGCGCATGGCTGTCCAGCCGCCCAACAGCCCAGGCAGCCAACTGATGTGGCCATCGTGTTTCAGCGGCAGTTGGCCAAGTTTGCCTGCTTGCTGCGCCGCCTCGTAGGCCAGGCGGCTTTCAAACAGCTTGGCCAGCGCGGTCATCGCCAGATTCTCGGGTTCGAGCGCGGCGCGTAGCCCGCCGGTGTCCTGCTGCTGGCGCACCACCTCGCCGCGCAGATGCACCAGCACCTCGGGAATGTTTATCTTGACAGGGCAGACATCGTAGCACGCACCGCACAAGGTCGACGCGAAGGGCAGCGAGCGGGCGTGCTCCACACCAACCAGCTGCGGCGTCAGGATCGCGCCGATCGGGCCGGGGTAGACCGAGCCGTAGGCGTGGCCGCCGGTGCGCTCGTAGATCGGGCAGATGTTCAGGCAGGCCGAGCAGCGAATGCAGTTCAAGGTCTGCCGCCCGACGGTGTCGGCCAGCACGTCGCTGCGGCCATTGTCCAGCAGCACCAGGTGGAACTCCTGCGGCCCATCGCCGGGCGTCACGCCGCGCCACAGCGAGGTGTAGGGGTTCATGCGCTCGCCGGTCGACGAGCGCGGTAGCAGCTGGAGCATCACTTCAAAATCCTGGAAGCTGGGGATGACCTTTTCGATGCCCATGACTGAAATCAGCAAATCCGGCAGCGTCAGGCACATGCGCCCGTTGCCCTCGCTTTCGACCACGCAGACCGTTCCAGTCTCTGCCACGGCGAAGTTCGCGCCGCTGATCGCCACCCTGGTGGTCAGAAACTTCTCGCGCAGGTAGGTGCGCGCCACCGCCGCCAGGGCTGTCGGCTCGTCGGACAGCTCGGCCACGCCGAGCGTGCGCATGAACAGCTCGCGAATCTCGGCGCGGTTTTTGTGGATGGCCGGCACCAGAATATGCGAGGAGTGCTCGCCAGCCAACTGAATGATCAGCTCGGCCAGGTCGGTTTCGATCGCGGTAATGCCTGCATCAGCCAGCGCCGCATTCAGCTTGATCTCGTCGGTGGTCAGCGACTTGATTTTGATCACCTCACGGGCCTGCTGCTGCACCAGCCGTGTGATAATCGCATTTGCCTCGGCGGCGTCACGCGCCCAGTGGACACTGCCGCCAGCGCGTGTAACTGAATCCTCCAGCTGGAGCAGGTAGCTATCGAGGTGCCGCAGCGTGCGCGCTTTAATCGCACGCCCAGCCTCGCGCAGGGCCTCCCAATCGGGCATTTCGTCGACCACGGCGGCGCGCTTGCCTCGAATGGTCTGGGTGGCCTTGCCCATATTGCGCCGCAGCTGGGTGTTCGCCAGCGCCTTTGGCGCGTTCTTCTCGAACAGTGGCTGTAGCTCGATCAACACTGATTGTGGTTTCACGATCCGCACCTTTTTAACCACGAACAACACGAAGAGCACGAAGAGCCGGAGAACATAAAACTTTTTACCGCGAAGAGCGCGAAGAACGCGAAGGGCCGGAATAGATAAGAAAGCCCGCCGATTCCTTGCGTTAGATTCTTTCAGTTCTTCGCGCTCTTCGCGCTCTTCGCGGTTTAATTTCCGGTCTCAGTTTGCGCCAGCACTTCGGCCAGATGCATAGTTTTGACGCCGGCACGTTCGCGGTGCAGTGCGCCGCCGATGTGCATCAGGCAGGAAGTATCGGCGGCGACGCAATACTCGGCCTTGGTTTCGCGCACGGCTCGCAGCTTATCGCCCAGCATTGCCATTGAGGTGTCGGCGTTCTTGACTGCAAACGTGCCGCCGAAGCCGCAGCACTCCTCGGCACTGGGCAACGGCACCAGGTCGATGCCACGCACGGCCTGGAGCAGGCGCATTGGCGCATCGCCCACCCGGATGACTCGCAGCGAATGGCAGGTGGGGTGATAGGTGACGCGGTGCGGAAAGTACGCGCCGACATCAGTCACATGCAGCTTGTCAACCAGGAATTCACTCAGCTCGAACACGCGTGGCTGAAGAACGGCGATCTCGCGGGTTAGCACTGGGTCGCTGGCCAACTCGGCGGCCAGGCCATAGAACTCGCGCACCATGCCCACGCAGGAGGCCGAAGGCGCGACGACAACATCGGCATTGTGGAAAATCTCGACAAAACGGCGAACGAGCGGCAGGGCCTCGCGCTGGTAGCCGGTGTTGAAGTGCATCTGGCCGCAGCAGGTCTGCTCGCGCCGGAACTCGACCGTGTGGCCCAGCCGCTCCAGCACGGCGACGGTTGCCTGGCCGCTTTTCGGAAACAGCGTATCGTTAAAGCAGGTAATAAACAACGCTATGCGCATGGCTATCTTTCAGCTTGCCAACGTTGTGATTATTTTAACACATTTATTTTTACCACGAAGGCAAGCATGCTTCAAACTAGTGCGCCACCACCACGGCCACCGGATGAATCCGGCGTCTGCTATGCCAAAACGCGCTGAAGCGCGTTCGTACCGTTCAACGCGCTTCAGCCCAGGCGTTGAGTGTCGGGCCGCAACAATCTGAATCTCAGCGGATTCGTAAAAAGTTATTTCATGTCTGCTGTTCGCTCGAACTCGGCGCGCCAGATCGTGCGTTTACGCTGCGCCCACAGGCGTTGGTATGGCGATCGCAGGTGGTCGCTCAACGCGAGCTGCCAATCGGCTTCGGCAACCGGCGCGAACCCGGCCTCGCGGGTGACGGCCTGCGTGATCTCAGCTGCCACGCGCTGATCGTCGGAAACAAAGCTCAACCGACCGCCGGTGACTAAGGCGTTCCGGTAGATCGTGAGCAGACGTGGCGCGTAGGTGTAGTGTTTGCGCTTGCGGGTGGTGGTGAATGGCACTGGAAAGTGGATGTAGATCGCGCCGACTGTCTGCGGGGCGAGCAACGCGGCGGCCAGGATCATGTCGGCCTGGAGAAAGCGAATGTTATCCAGGCCACGGGCCACGGCCTTTGCTACGGCGTGTTCGATCGGCTTGCGCGATATTTCGACGCCGAGAAAGCGGCGCTCGGGGTGATCGGCGGCCAGCCCAACGATGAACTCGCCAGTTGCGCAGCCAATGTCGATCTCCAGCGGCGCAGCTCGGCCAAACAGGGTCGCCGCCGTGAGTGCTGGGAACTGCGCGAGGTTGGCATGCAAGTCTTCGCCGCGCCACAGCAGGCGGTAGTGCTCCAGCACAGCGGGGTCGAGATCAGGCAGGCTGAGACGGGCGGGAAAACGCCCTCGCGAAAGCGACACAATCTGCTCCTTCGGCAATGCACCCAGATACTGCACACGCGGGGCTGGCCCCCGC
>JACMIM010000267.1 GCA_014381165.1 Roseiflexaceae bacterium | reverse complement strand
TCGCAGCCGCCAGAGGCAGCACCCAGTGAAACGGAAACGGCTTGCTTTCAACTGGAGCGTTGGTGGACGGAACTGTCTTTGATTTTTTCATCGAGCGAATTGATTTGATATTCGAGAATAGCGACCCGCTGGGCCAGAGCGCTGGTCAGCGCGGCACCAAGCCCCAGCGAGAGCATGGCGGCAAAGGCGAGCAGCAGCACCAGCAGCGGCAAATCGTGTTGAGAAAGAAACATCAGGCTGGCGGTCAAGTAGATATTGAAAATCGTCGCGGCCACGCCAAACAGAAAGGTCAGCGCCAGCTGCATCCAGAGCCGCACATGGCCACGGCGCAGCCAAAACACCCCCGCCGCGCCAAGCCCAGTCGAGACCATGCCCGAAAGCAGCAGGTAGCGCACCAGATCGACGACATCCTGTTGGGGCGCGCCCAGCCAGAAGCTGGCCAGCAGTAGCGCCAACCCCAGCGCGGCGATCAGCCCAAGCGCAAGCGGTGTGAGAACGCGATCGACGGTCATTCGGTTGTGGGATCGTGCGCGCATAGATTTAGGCCTTGTGCCTTTTCATGAACGGAACCCGCCCGGCGCGTGAACGCGCGGGCTGAAGCCCTTGGCTACGTTTACGAAGCCCGCCTGCGCGGGCTGAACATGATATTTTAGCCCGCGCAGGCGGGCTTCGTCATGCCAGCCAGCGGCTTCAGCCGCCAGGCGTCAGTGCCAGAGTTACGCCGTCGCGCGACACCGTTCGTGTCCTCGCGCCTTCGTGGTTAATCGCTATTGCGTTCAAGCCTTGTGCAGCCGATAGCCAACGCCCCAGACTGTTTGGAGCACGGTAGGGTTGGTCGGGTCGCGCTCGATCTTCTCGCGCAGCCGCCGAACATGAACCGTGACCGTGCTCAGTTCGCTGGCGAACTCATAGCCCCATACATTGTCCAGCAATTGCTCACGGGTGAAGACCTGGCCGGGGTTGCGCATGAGAAAGGCCAGTAGTTCGAACTCACGCAGGGTCAGGCTGAGTTGCTGGCTGTCGAGTGTGACCATGTGCGATTTCGCATCGAGCCGCAGCCCACCGATCACCAGCACCTGGGCGTCATCTGGTTCGCTGCCAGCCTGGGTACGCCGCAGCACAGCCTTGATCCGCGCCACCAGCTCGCGCGGGCTGAATGGCTTTGTAACATAATCATCCGCGCCAAGCTCAAGCCCAACCACACGATCGGTCTCGCTGCCACGCGCCGTCAGCATGATGATCGGCAGATTGCCGGCCGTTCGCACTTGCTTGGTGATCTCAAGGCCGCCGATGCCTGGTAGCATCAGGTCGAGCACAACCAAATCTGGGCGCTCGGCGCTCATCGCAGCAATCGCCGCCGGGCCAGTGGCGGCAGTAACCACCCGAAAGCCTTCGCGTTGCAGATAGAGTTCGACCACTTCGACAATCGTGGCTTCGTCATCGACGACCAGAATCAGTTCGCCGCTCATTACACTTCCTCTTCTTCCTACTTGTGGTGGCCGCGCCCCTACAAGCAGGGAGAAAAAAGGTTTTGAAGGGGCGAAGCCGCTCCAAACCTGCCGTCCATATGGCGTGTCAACGTATCTATTGTACGATAGCAGAGTATTCTTGCCGCAGTATATCTAAGTTCTTACGGAAATATTTCGTGATTGGTTAGAAGTCCGTGATGTTCTTGTTAGGATTGAGCGCTATGATTAAGATGGAAATGAGCAGACACGGAGGATATTGATCATGCGACGAATAGTGGCCTGTGTTTTTGGAACAATGCTTCTGACAACTGCGCTCGCCGCCTGCGGTACGCCCGCGCAACAGGCCAGCGCACCAGCCGAGCCAACCAGCGCGCCTGCTGCAGCCACACCTACGACTGAGGTGATGGTAGATGCCACGACCGAGGTGATGATCGACCCCACCACCGCGCCGACCGTTCAGGCTACCGCCGCACCGACCGTTCAGGCTACCGCCGCACCGACCGTTCAGGCCACCACCGCGCCGACCGTTCAGGCCACCACCGCGCCAGTCGCCGAGGCCACTGCGGCACCGACCGTTCAGGCCACCGCCGCACCAATCGCCGAGGCCACCGCTGCGCCAGTAGTTCAGGCCACCGCTGCGCCAGTAGTTCAGGCCACCGCCGCACCAATCGCCGAGGCCACCGCTGCGCCGGTAGTTCAGGCCACTGCTGCGCCAGTTGCCGCCTTGCCGGCCTGGCAGACAACCGAGTTTATCGATGCCCGCACCGGTGCGGCTTTCACGCTGGGCAGCTTCGCCGGCAAAACCGTATATGTCGAACCAATGGCTACCTGGTGTTCGAATTGTAAGAAGCAGCTGATCAACGCGCAGGCAGCCAAGCAGCAGCTCGGCGATCAAGTCGTCTTTGTTGCACTGAGTGTGGAAAGCGATCTCGCCAGCACTGATCTGGCTAACTACGCTGCGGACAATGGCTTCGATGCCAGGTTCGCCGTCGCGACTCCGGCGGCGCTCCAGGCGCTGGTGGATAAGTTTGGCCGCACGATCACGAACCCGCCTTCGACGCCACACTTCATCATTCGCCCCGACGGCACGGTCAGCGAGCTGATGACTGGATTTGCCGACGCCGAGACACTGGTGCGGATGCTGGCCGAAGCACAGGGAGGCTAACCACGGTGGGCCAGTATCTCGAAGCATTTCTGCTTGGCAACGGCGCGATCCTGGGGAATGTGTGTATGTTGCCGCTGTATCCCGGCTTGTTGGCCTTTTTGGCGAGCAGATCCGAGCAGAGTGGCCGAGGCGGCACACGCTGGCTGGGCGCGCTAGTGTTGGCGGGCGTGCTCAGCCTGATGGTGCTCGTGAGCCTGCTGCTGTTTAGTTTGCGTCGGTCGATTTCGAGTATTCTGCCAGTGCTGCTGCCGGGCGTCTATGGTGCAGTGCTGCTGTTGGGCGTGCTGATGCTCGTCGGGGTCAATCCGTTCAAGCGGTTGAGCACGGCGCAAGCACCAGTGCTGCGCAACCCCTACGCAACGGCTTATTTGTATGGCATGCTGCTTGGCCCAATGACCTTGCCATGTACTGGCCCGCTGATCATCAGTGCGTTTGCGCTGGGCGCAGGCAACGCGGCCTCGCTCGCCGAGGGGCTGGCCTACTTCTTTATCTTTGGGCTTGGGTTCGGCTGGCCACTGGTGCTGCTGCCGCTGCTTGCTTCGGCAGGGCAGCGCCACCTCACCGGCTGGCTTGTGCAGCATAGCAGCGCACTGAGCCGTGCATCGGGCGCACTTTTGGTGCTGATCGGGCTGTTTGGCTTCTACGCCGATGTACTGCCCAACCTGTAGGCGAGGCGAAACTGGACAGTAACCACGAAGACGCGAAGGCACGAAGGTCGGAAAGAACGAAGGAACGCACTTCGTACATGTTTCCGGTCTTCGCGTCTTCGTGCCTTCGTGGCAAATAGTGGTTAATACCGGCCCAGCAGCGCATTGGCCCGCACCGCCAGCACATCGCGGAAGTTGCGGTACGAATCGCGCAGCGGGTCGACCTTGGTTTCGGTGCCATATTCCCAGTGCGTCGGCACCTCGCGGATGCGGTAGCCTAGCCGGCGGGCTAGAAACAGCACCTCGACATCGAAGGCGGTGACGGCAGCGCCAACAACCGGGCGGGCGTTATCGCCATACAGCTGCACACGGCTGAACAGATCGTGGGCGGCTGCGTGCGTGAAGGCTTTGAAGCCGCATTGGGTATCCTCGATGCCGGGCAGCGCCACCACCTGCACGATCGTATTGAACACACGGCCCATGACGTGGCGGTACCACGGCTCGCCCACCCGGCGCGCGCCCGCGCCCTCGCGCGAGCCGATCACCACATCGTAGCCGAGCTGGAAGAACGGGGCCAGCTTCTGCCATTCTGTGATCGGCGTGGCCATGTCGGCATCACACAGCAGCACATATTGGCCCTGGGCGGCCAGCGCACCGGCCCGCACGGTGTAACCCTTGCCGCGATGATCGAGCCGCAGCAGCCGCAGTGTGGGCTGCGTTGGCAGCAGGCGATCGACGATCGCAGCGGTGCCGTCGGTCGAGCCGTCGTCCGCGACGATCACCTCGCTTGTGAAGGGCTGCGCCGCCAGGTAGCCAAGCACCTGGCGCAGCGTGGTCGGCAGCCGCCGCTCCTCGTTGTAAGCCGGGATAACGATCGAAAGGTACGGGCGCACAGCGTCGAGACCCAACTGCGAACCAACCATAAGATCTCGGTTCCGGATGCTAAGTGCTGAGGGCTGGGGGCTGGGGGCTGGGGGCTGATCCCTTCGTTTCGCAATAAATTGCGGCAGCGCCCGCAGCCCATCGAGCTGGCCACGCAGCCGGGCGCGGGCCGCCTGCTCGCGGATGTGCCAAAGCGAGTGCAGCGCAAAGCCCAGTTGCGAGGCAACCAACGCAGGCCAGGCCCGGCGGGCCAGTTCCGCTGGCATGTTCTTGGCCCACACCAGCATGAAGTTGCGCCCGCAGCCGTATGAGGCCCGCCAGGCGCCGCCACTCGCGCTCAAGCGGTGGTAGACTAATGCCGTCGGCACATAGATTGTGCGCAGGCCGCGCCGCCAAGCCCGCAAGTTCAGGTCGACATCCTCGCAATACATGCCCAAATCTTGGTCGAACACCTGCCCAGCCTCGGCCAATTGATCCAGCGCGCTGCGCCGGTAGGCAGCCGCCCCAGCACACGGGCCGAACACTGGCTCGACCTGATCATACTGGCCGGTGTCGTGCTGCCAGACGCCCCGGCTCCAGGGCACGCCGTCGCTGCGGTAGCCATCGCCCGCCGAGTGAAACGTATCGCGCCGCTCGAACAGCATGAGCTTGCTGGCGGCAAAGGCATACATTGGCCACTGCTCCAGCGCACCGATCAGCGCAGCTAGCCAGCTGGGCGTCGCCTCGGTATCGTTATTGAGTAGCACCACAAAGGGTGCCTTGGTCGCCGCAATCCCCGCGTTGACCGCCCGCACAAAGCCGTTATTCTCGGCCAGCGCCAGCACCTGCACCTCGGGGTAATCGCGGGCCAGCAGCACCAGTGAACCGTCGGTCGAGCCGTCGTCGACGACAGTAATGGTGAAATCGCGCCGTGTCTGCCTTCGCAACGCCTCTAGGCAAGTTGGCAGGTGCGCAACACCGTTGTAATTAGGAATAATAATATCGATCAATGTTACGTGTCGACCCGGCGCTGAAGCGCCGGGCTATGTGGTTTGCGCTGTGCGGCTTCAGCCCTCAGCCCTTAGCCCTCAGCCCTTCAACGAATTCTTCCAGCGCCGCCTGCCAGGGCCGCAGGGTAATGCCAAGGGCGGCGGCGGCGATGTTGTGCAGGGGTGTGCGCGGCGGCACGCTGCTATCGCGCTTGAAATCAGCCAGCGCGATCGGCTGCAGCGGGTACTCGCCCCTGCCAGCCTGCCGCAGCACTGCCTGAGCAAACTCAAAACGCGAGCACGCGCCCTGGTTGACAATGTGGAACGTGCCGTAGTGGCCGGTCTCGACCAATTGCTCCAGCGCAGG
>JACMIM010000266.1 GCA_014381165.1 Roseiflexaceae bacterium | reverse complement strand
GGCCCAGGGCCTGACCGTCGCGTCCCGGCGTTGGCCGCGCCGCCGCAGCAGCACCAGCGCCACCAGCAGCAGCAGCGTCGCACCAATCATGCGCCGGATGGTCGTATCATCGACCCGGCCAAGAATGAACGTGCCGATCACGACGCCTGCCGCAGCCCATGGAAACAAGCGCAGCAGCTGCGGCCAGTCGGCCTCGCGCCGGTACAGCGCGGCTGCCACGATATCGGCGGCGATCAGCACAAACAGTAGAATACCGACCGATTCGCGTGCTGGCAGCACGCTGGCAAAGATCGCCACTGGCAAAATGCCGATGCCGGCGATGCCAGTTTTAGACAGCCCCACAATGAACGCGCCAAGCGCCACCAGCGCCCACTGCCACGGCTCAAGCATGCGTCATCTCTTCTCGGGCTGCGCCCAACACAAACAAGGATGGAGGAATCTGTAATCTAGGCCTGGTATGGCGGGTAGCGCCGATGGTTCACCAGCACCGCGCGCGCCTCGGCCTCGGTCAGAATGTAGCTGGGGATCAGCCGCCGATGGCGCTGGTGTGCGCTGACCACACGGTGATTGCCATCGAGAATGACATACGGCGCACCTTCCAGCCGCACCAGGCCGTGTTCATGCGGCAACAGCAGAATCGGCTGCGGAACCGTCCGGCGGCGTAGCAGCACCTGGCGCACATACTGGTGATCGATATCGACCTGGCCGCGCTTGTATGGCTCGACCAGCGACGTGAGTGGCAGATGCAGCGGCGTGCGCCCGGTGATCAGCGCGTAGGCCGGTGTCACGCGCCAAACAAAGGTCTGCCTGAGTGGGACAACATCGAACACCAGCACCTGGCGCATGCCCGGTGCGGTCGGGATACGCGGCGCGAGCCGGAGCGCCAATGCGGAGCGTGCGCGCGCCAGTAGCGAGGTCAGCGCAAACAGCAGCCCAGCTTTGCGTACCCGCAGCGGCTCTGGTTGTTCTGGCCAGGCCAGTGCCGCTGTTATGATACCATCGATCAGGTCGGCATCATCGAACTGGAGCGCCGCCGCCAGTGCGCCAATCAGCTGGCGCTCGGGATCGCGCCGTGCCGCGATCCGCGCAAGGGTACGCGCTGGCGTTGGAAAGTGCGACCAGTCTGGAAGAAGGATCGACTGCACAGGTAGCCTTAAATGGTTTACAGAACGTTTGTTCTCACAGCACTATCATAGCAAATACTGGTAATGTTTGTCAAGCGCTGATTTCCCTTTACTACAGCTGAACGCAAGATTCCAGGCAGTTCTCTCACACGACAAAGCCCGGCGAGATCCCGCCGGGCTTCGCGCTTGTGTTGCTTTGTGAAAAGGTCAATGATGAGTTACTTGCTTTATCCCCGCAAGTCGTCCGCGCCAATGCGCACGCACTCGGCGATCATGTCGAGCAGTGGGGCGACGTGTTCGGGGATGCGCCCCTGAAAAACTTCGGCGGTGCTGGTTTTGCGGCCATCGCGCACACTCAGCTCATAGGCGATCGTATCACGCCCGCTGTGGGTCGGCGGCTCGATCGCGTCCAGTGCGGCCGCCTCGACTGCGCGCTGGAGGTCATTCATTTGGGTCGAGGTCAGTTCGCGCACCATCAGTGTTTCGCCATACACCGCTGAGGGGCTGCTGCGGTAGGAAAGCCGCCCATCTTCGAACACCAGCGTCTCGCTGCTGCGGAAGACCAGCCCGCCCGCCGCCCGCAGCCGCAACCAGCAGCCCTTGGGCATGCGGCTCGGCTGCTCGGTCGCCGCCCGCTGTCGGCGGCGCGAAATTTTAAGCGGCGCTGGCGGCTGCTCGATCGGTACGTCGACAAGCTGCCTCGGCTGCTCGAGCGCCGTGTCAAGCTCGGCGTTGGCAGCGATACTGCCCAACACCTGTGATTCTTGTGTGTTCATTATGTCATGCTCCACAAACGAGTATCGCAATCCTGCGAGAAATGTACCAGGAGGGGAATTTTTGGGGGCTGTGCCCCAAACCCCCACTTTTCGTCAGAATTGCACCGAGGCGATCACGCCATCGAATTGACGGCTGGCGCGCGCGAATTCGTCCTCGGGCGCGGCCAGCGTGAAGTAATAGCTTTGGCCTTCGACCAGCACCACGTACTCGCGGTTACGCACTACCACGGGCATCGACGCACGGCGTGGCTCGTCGATTGGCTGGATGACGTGGGCGTACTCGATCAGAAAGGCCGGTGCGCCTGCGACCGTCGTTGGGCCTGAGGCCAGGAAGTGGTAGCCGGTCAGAGCCGTGCGGTCGTCGATACGCCGATTGACCAGTTCTTCCAGCGCTGGCGGCGTGGTGGCGTCGAGTTCGCGGTTTTCGACCACCAGCGCCGTTTTGAATGGTGAGACGGTCAGCGGATTCTCGACTGCCAGCAGCGGCGCATCGAGTGTGCCAACTTCGACAAATGAACTGGGGTAGCGAAAGCGTAGTGGAACTTGATCGCTGCTGAATTGTTGCGTTTGCCCTTCCACCGAGCCGCGCAGCAGCAGGGCCGCCAGCAGCGCCGCCAGTGCCAGCAGGCCAACCCCAAGGTCGATTGGCAGCATACGTAGCGGGCGGTACACTTCTGCCGCAGGTGTGCGTGTCATACCTGCTCCTTTCTGGCCAGCGTCACGGTCGTCACGCGGCGCATGAGCACCACCAGCACGGCGAACACCGCCAGTGCAACCACCAGGCCAAGCAGCAGCGAGCGCCACGGGTCGACCGTCAGACCTGTAGAGCTGACTTCTACAATCAGCCAGCTAAACAGGCCGTTCAGCGTGGCGGCCAGCGCAACGCCAGCCGGCACCCACCAGACCGGCTTGGTATCGAACTTGGCCTCGGCCATGAAGTAGCCCATCAGCCCGCTAAACGAGGCCATCGCCAGTGTAGTTGTGGCCACGCGCACAACACCGGGGCCAAGTGCTACGCCACCATTGTCGATGATATAGCGCAGGTTCAGCAGCGTGGCAACGCCCAAACCAGCCACTGTGCCATAGACAATCCCGTCCATGCGCTCGTCGAACTCGGGCGTGGTGTAAACGGTCAGCCGCACCGCGAGAAACGCGATAATCTGATAGGTGAAGCCGAGCACCAGGGTCGAAGCGAGCAGCGAGGTGAAGGTATCCTGCGTGCCCCAATCGGCCACCCGCAGCCAGTCGCGCACCAGCCGCACGCCCAGTACGTCGGCTAGCAGCAGTGCCAGCAGAAACACCAGCAGCACACTGGTCTTTGGCTCAGGCTCCAGCCGGTCTTGTTGATAGAAAAAGACCAGCCACAAGATAGTCGGTAGCAGCGCGATCACAAGGCCCGCTATGATGAGTGGTGTGCCGTTCAGCGGCGGTAGGAAGTTCGCCACCAGGGCGATCAGCGCACACAGCGCGACGATGCCAAGTATTTCGACTAGGCCAGCGCGCCAGAAGCTGGGGCTGGGCCGGTTCACGAGTGCAAAGTGGTGGGCGCAATATGCCCGCCCGTGGATGGTACTGATCGGTGGTGTGAGCGGCGTACCGCAGACACAGCACACAGGCTGATTTGTCATGCAGGCTCCTTATCGTCCTCGTCGCATGGTCGCATCGACGGTCAGCGGGCTGGGCGCATTGGCCGGCACATCGATGCCATTATCGGCGGCAATTGGCCGAAAGCCGCCCGCAAGGATGATCACGCTGTAGCGCTGGCCTTTGGGCACGGAAGCTTCCGTGCGGTAGATGCCGCTGTTATCCGTGGTGCCGTAGGTCAGCACCTCATCCGCAGTCACCTCGCCATCGCGGGCCGCCTGCGAGGCGCTGGTGCTGGGGTTGAGAATAAAGACCTGCGCACCGCTGATGCCGCGCCCGGTATCAGAATTCGTGATCGTTCCCTCGATAAGCACCTGATTACTATCGCTTGGGCGCGGAGCGGGCGCGCTGCCGGTTGTGCAAACCGCCAGCACGACATCGTCGACGAACATGCTGCTGACATTGCCGCGTGTGGTTTCCGCCGCAAAACCTAGGCGAACGGTCTTACCGGCAAACTCCGATAGATCGGCGCTGGCCTGCTGCCATTCGTCGTCGCCCTCGGTCGAGGGGATGCGCTCGATTTCGCCCAGCGTTTCCCCGGCGGGCGTGGCCAAGAATGCAGTAAAGAACGAATCACCAGCCAGCAGCCCACCAAGGCCAGTGAACTCCTCGTGAATCAGCCGAAAGTAGCTAACCTCGACCGAGCTGGCATTTGGCGGCAGCCGGACTTCCTGGTAGATAATCTGGAGTGGCTCTTGGTCGGTGCCGCCCAGCCAGGCGCTGCGTTTACCGCTGTAGGGCAGTTCCGAATCGATCAGCCCAACTTCGCCAGCGGTGGCTTGCTGCCAGCCGGTCTCGGACTCGAACCCACCATTGACGATGATATCGCTGCATCCCGCCGGTAACTCTTCGTCAGGGGTTGGTTGTGTCGGAATATTGGGCAGGTTGCCATCGCCTTCTTCCGGTGCTGGCAGCGTTTCTGCGCCAGCGGCGTCGATACCCACGCCAGCGAAGGCCTGTTGCACCGCCTGCACCTCGGCGGCCCCGTACAAATCCTGGGCCGCGCGCACGGTGGCAGTGGCGTGGTCGAAGAAATCCGCGCTTGGCGTCATGTACTGGGTCAGCGTGCGGTAGTAGATCTGTGCCGTTTTCTCACGCCCGATCGCCTGAGCCACCAGATACATTGCGCGATTAGAAATGCCGCTATTGATATGCACGCCGCCGTTATCATACTGGCGGCTGACCGGCAAATTGGCATACTGATCCGCGCTGCCCGGTTGGCCGATGCCCGCCAGTGGCTCGCGTGGATCGTAGCGCCCGCCGAGCGTGGGGTCCTCCATGTCGCGCAGGGTTCGCACTGGGTAGGGCGGGGATTTCACCACCTGCTCGCCGATCGTCCAGTTCTTATCATCGATCAGCGCGCCAAACACATCGGAGTAGGATTCATTCAGCGCGCCCGATTGGCCCTCGTAGATCAGCTGCGCGGTATAATCGGTAACACCGTGGGTCAGCTCGTGGGCCACCACATCCAGGCCAAACGACAGCGGCTGAAAAATGCGCCCGCCATCGCCATAGATCATCTGCTTCAGCTCGCCGATCCAGGCGGCGTTTTCGGCGTCCTCAGCTGACCGCCCGTAGTGAACTGTCGAGACAATCGGCAGCCCCTGGCCGTCGATGCTGTCGCGCTGGAAATTCTTGAAAAAGTAGTCGTAGACAACGCCTGCGTTATCGTGCGCGGCCTGGGCGATCTCATCGCGCGAGCGCTCGCCCTCGTCGATCAGCTTGCGGCCAGGCAGCCGCGTGGAGTTCTCGGCGCTGTACGTGACACGGCGCTTGGCATGGTTGAGGCTGTCGATTGCGTGAATAACATACGGGCGGCGCGCATGCACAAACGAAATCCACTGGCCAAGTGGCTGCTCGGTCAGCGTGGTGATTGCCCAGGCCAGCCGGGCCTCGCCAGCGCGATCGATATACACCATGAGCTTGCTGCGGTCGTTCAGCACGCGCGCCTCGACCTTCAGCCGCTCGATCGGCTCCAGTTGTGTCTCGCGGATGTCGCGCAGCGCCACCTCAGCAGCTTGATCGGCGGATACGAGCGCCTCGGTTGGTACGTCTAGGTTGGACGCAAATTGGCCATTGACTGCCACTGGACGCAGCTGTTGGTCGAGATGCACGACCAGCTGGCGGCCAAACACAGGGATTCCTTGGTACACTTGGTTGAAGCGCACATGCGACCAGCCAAGCCGTGGGTCGGGTTCGACCCGCAGCAGTTCGAGTTCCCCTGCGGCGCTGGCGAGACCAAACAGCGCGCGATTCTGCTCAAGAAAGCCGCGCGCCGTCAACACTGGGTCGCCACGCTCGGCGGCGGCAGGCGTGAAGGGCAGCGTTCCATCGCCATCGGCAGCTAAAAACTCCACGATCTGCTGCTGGTCGTCCCAGACAACATCAACGGCACCGGCGCGCGCTGCAAAGGCCGCGAATGCACGCCGCGCATCGGTTTCGTCGTTCAAGGGGCGCGAAAACGCCTGCGCTGGCGGGAGCGCACCACACAGCAGCGCCACGAACAGCGCTGCCTGCCACTTCTGCAACCATCTCATGCGGGTTGTATTCCTCTATACTGCAATCACGCTGGCGATCAGGGGGCGTTCACTGATAGTACCGCAAACACTGGTGAACGGCAAGCTATCCTACAAGTGCGCAGCCCAGCATATCCAGGAAGTATGCCAAGAAACAGCGGCGAAATGCGGGAACACGAGGGCGGCTCGTAACGTTAGAAATATAGGTAACAGGAATTACGCGGTCGGGCGACGCCGTCGGGCTGAAGCCCTCGGCTGCGGTTACGAAGCCCGCCTGCGCGGGCTTCGTCACGCAAGCTAGCGGCTTCAGCCGCCAGGCGCGCCAATGATTGGCACCTCACTGCTCTAGCGAGTTTTTGACACAAAGGCACGAAGTTTAAGAATTGGTATAATACAGTTATGAGGAACACGATTCTACTTGGTATTGCACTACTCCTGATGGCCTGCGGGCAGGCTGCGGCCGCTGCCCCGAGCATGCCCCAGCCCGTCGCTGCGACCCCGACTGCGGCTGCACGGCCTAGCACAGCACCAGCTACTGCAGCCACTGCTCCTGCCGAAGCGTCGGTCGTGATCGCCATATACACCAGGGCCGGTGGGATGACTGGGCGGGCAGTGCGATACACGCTGTATGCCGATGGCAGTGTGCGAATCGGCGCACCAGCCCTGCTGCGCGATCCGGCGTTAAGCGGCGAGCTGGTGCAGCTGCC
>JACMIM010000265.1 GCA_014381165.1 Roseiflexaceae bacterium | reverse complement strand
TGCGCCGCCACCACGGCCACCGGATGAATCCGGCGTCTGATACGCCAAAACGCGCTGAAGCGCGTTTTGGCGTATCAGACGCGCTTCCGCGCGTTTCGTCTACCAGCAGCGGGTTTCAACCCGCCTGCTGCTGCCTGGGCGCACCACGGAGCCGCCGCGCAAACAACCAGACCACCAGCAGCAGCGTGCCCCAGACCGGCGACCAGACCAGTAGCACGATCAGCAGCGTCGCCAGGCCCTGGCCAAAGCCAACCAGCCCGCGCAGCGAATCCTGAGCAACCGTGAGCGGCTGCCAGCCATCCTCCGACACAATCGGCTCGACCGCCGGCACCGGCGCGATCGCAACATTGATCGTCGACATGGCCGAGCTTTGCGAAAGGAACTTCTGCCGCCCGACGATCTGGTCGATCTCGACCTGATATTCGGTCAGCGTCTGGTTGACCATCAGCGTGTCCTCGACGGTTTTGGCCTCGGCCAACAGCGCCCGCAGCCGGTCGCGGGTGGCTTCCAGGGTTTGGCGGCGCGAATCCAAGTCCACGAACTCCTCGGTCACATCGTCGCCACGCAGCGCACTCGAGAGCACCTCTTCGGCCAAGCCCTGCACATCGCCAAGCGCCTCGTCGAAGCGATTGGAGGGCACGCGCACGCTGATATTCAGCGCCATGTACTCATCACTGCCAGTGGATTGCGACTGAACGATGTAGCCGCCCAGCGTGGCGGTGCGGCTGCGCAGGGCTGCCTCGGCCGCGCGCACATCCAACACCTGAATCGACATATCGGCGGTCTTGATCACCATGCGCTCGAAGGCCTGCTGGTCGATCTGCGTTTCCGTTTGCGTTCGGGCCTGATCGCTGGGCGCGCCGCCCGCCACCGCGCCATTCTCAGACGCATCGGTCGCTGGTGCTGCTGGGGCTTCCTCAGCAGTCATCGCCTCGGTCGAGTTGGCCGGGGCCGATTGCGTGACCGGCGATCCTGCCGACGAGCCACCACAGGCACTTAACACAAGCGCCACCGCCAGGAGAAGGAATTTGTTGTTCACGATTGGCTCCTTTGTATGGGGAATTTGCTAGCTGAACAGAAGACGCGGGGCGATCACGAATCGTTCCGCACTCGCGACCCGGCGCTGAAGCGCCGGGCTATTTGGCTTCTGTCGCACCAGCGTTTCGCGTGGCTATGGCGCACTTGCACCTACAATTCGAAAATCTGTGCTTGCCGCGCACACCTACGTGGGGTATAATAAACATCTACGGAACGCATCAGAGAGGCTCAAAATGGCATCGCAGGCGCTGTACCGCCGCTACCGGTCGCAAACGTTTAGCGAGCTTGTCGGCCAGGAACATATCGTGCAGACGCTGCGCAACGCGCTTGCCGAGGGCCGCGTTGCGCATGCGTACCTGTTCACCGGGCCGCGCGGCGTGGGCAAAACCAGTGTGGCGCGGCTGCTGGCCAAGGCGGTCAATTGCACCGCTGCGGGCGAGCGGCCCTGCGGCGAGTGCGAATCCTGCGTGGCTGTGGCCGAGGGACGCCATGTGGATGTAATCGAGATGGACGCGGCCTCGCACACATCGGTCGAGGACGCGCGCGAGATTATCGAACGTGTGCAATTCCGCCCCTCGCTCGGTGCCTACAAAGTCTATATTATCGACGAGACGCATATGCTTTCGACGGCGGCGTTCAATGCGCTGCTGAAAACCCTTGAGGAGCCGCCAGGCCACGCAGTTTTCATTCTGGCGACCACAGAAATTCATAAAGTCCCGGCCACGATTCTCTCGCGCTGCCAGCGCTTCACCTTCAATCGCCACACGGTCGCCTCGACATCCGTGCATCTGCACGAGGTCGCTGCGATCGAGGGCTTTACACTAGAGCCGGGCGTGGCCGAGGCGCTCGCCCGCGCGGCCACCGGCTCGATGCGCGATGCACTGAGCGTGCTCGACCAGCTGATGTCGTATGGCAGCAGCACGATCTCGCTGCCGCAGGTACAGAATCTACTCGGTTCAGTCCAATCGCGCGAGGTGATCGCGCTGGTCGAGGCGCTGATCGCCGGCGACCTGACTGCCGCGCTGCACGCCGTGGCCGAAATCGCCAATCAGGGCGCGGATCTGCGCCAGTTCGCCCGCGATCTGGTCGGCCACCTGCGCGATCTGCTGCTGCTCAAGGCTGGCGGCGATCCCACCCTGATCGACGCTGGCGAGGATGAACTGGCCGAGCTTCAGCGCCACGCACAGGCCGCCGATCTTGGCACGCTGATGCAGTGGGTCAAGCTGTTCAGCGCGATCGACCTGCAAATTCGTACCAGTGTGATCGCCCAATTGCCACTGGAGATGGCCGTGGTCGAGGCGATCGCCAAGCCTGCGCCCGCGCTCGCCGCCGCATGCGTGGCACGCCCAGCGCAACGCGGCATCAGTACGCCCGCGCTGCGCCCC
>JACMIM010000264.1 GCA_014381165.1 Roseiflexaceae bacterium | reverse complement strand
GAGAGCGAGCCGTTGGAGTTGCCCATGGCGTGGCTGTATTCGCAAAGAATCACGGGCCGGGCCAGCGGGTGGAGGGGCGTGGCCAGCGCGGTCGGCGCGGCGGGCACTGTTGGCTGCGCTGCCGCTGTTGGCACAACCACGGCGACCGGCGCTGTGGTTGGGGCGATCGGTGGAGTTGGCGTTTGTGCTGCGAATGGGTTACAGGCGCTGAACAGCAGCGCACTGAGAAAAAGTGTGAGGCGACGAGTCATGCGTATCTCCAAGCTACTTCGTTTCACGAGCACCCGGCGCGGAAGCGCCGGGCTATTGGGGTGGGCCAAATAGCCCGGTGCTTCCACGCCGGGGTTGTTGGTGGTATTGTAAACAGCAGTTCTCTCTTCCACAAGCCTGAAACGTGAGCAATTGGTGAGTGATACAGACTGTTAACGTCCTGTCACGCCGCTGCACGACCGACCATGGTATGCTCATCGCGGGGATTTGGCCGAGCACAGGGATAGACGCATGCCAACCATTCGCGCCCTTCGCCGCAGCCGTGGTATGACGTTTTCGGAGCTAGCGCTGGCCAGTGGTGTTTCTGTGCGCACCCTCGCCGAGATCGAATACGGCCTTCAGGTCATGGATGCACGCACGCGCCGCGCACTGGCCGAAATCTTTGGCCTGGCTCCCGACACATTGCGCGCTACAGCCGCCGTTCGGCCAGTCGCCCGCGACCAGCAACAGATCGTGGCGCTTGGCATCGCCACACTGGCCGGTGCGTTCAGCCTCATGCCGCTGGTGCAGGGCGGCCAGCCGCTGCTTGGCGACCTGCTTCAGCAGCTTTTGTCAGCGCCTGCCGCCTCACAAGCCGGTTCAGCCCGCCCGCAGCTGGCAGGTGCCGCCGCTTCGTCAACAACCACGCCTTCCGCTAGCCCGACTGCAACCGCCACGCCCGAACCAACGCCCACGGCGACGGTTCTAGCGCCGACGCCCACGCCCAGCTTTCGTATGACCGGCGATGGCCCGCGCGGCTGTCCGGTGGTCGCGCTGCCAGGGCAGCGCATCGTAATCACGCAGCCGTATGGTGTCGGCACGCATGCGCCGGGACTGGTCTGGGGCGGCGTCGACCTGGCGATCGACGGCGATGGCGATGGCAACCCCGAGCCAGGCACGACCCAGGGCGTAGCGGTGCTGGCCACCCATGGCGGCACAGTGCAGGTGTTCCCAGAGAGCTGGCCGGGCGGCAACTTCGTAATCATCAGCCAGGCCGAAAGCCGCTTTGGCAGCGCCTACGGCCACCTCGACAGCATCGCCCTGGTGGATGGGCAGGCCGTCGAGGCCGGCGCGTCGGTCGGCACGATCGGCACCACCGGCATGTCCAGCGGCCCACACCTGCACTACGAGGTTCGCACACCCGCCGGCAACATCGATCCCGCGCCGCTGATTGACTGCGAGTGAGCGCAATGCGATTCAGACTGATCCGCTTGCCGATCTTTGACTCCTCCGCTATCATGCCTCCACGAACTTCAAGCACCTACTGCTTTATAGGAGAAGACACTGTGACAGCCGACACTACGGCCACCCCGGTCGCATTCCGCGCCGAAACCAAGCAGCTGCTGAATATTCTCGCGCACTCGCTGTATACCGACCGCGAGATTTTCCTGCGCGAGCTGCTGTCCAACGCCTCCGACGCGCTGGCCCGCATGCAGTTCGAGATGCTGACCACGCCCGATGTGCTCGACCCAGAAGCTGAATTGGCCATTCGCATCTCCGCCGATAAGGACGCTGGCACGATTACGATCAGCGACACCGGCATTGGCATGAGCCGCGACGAGCTGATCGAGAACTTGGGCACGATCGCCAAGTCCGGCGCACGCGAGGTGCTCCAGCGGCTGGAAGCTTCGCAGCGCGGCAGCATCATCGGCCAGTTCGGTGTGGGCTTCTACTCGGCCTTTGTGGTAGCCGATCGGGTGACGGTGGTCTCACGCTCGTTCCGCCCCGATGCGGAAGCTGCTGTGTGGGAATCCGCCGGCGAGGATACGTTCACGTTGGGCGCTGCATCAAAGGCCGAACGGGGCACCGAGATCATCTTGCACCTGCAAGAGGACGCCAAGGACTTCGCCGAGGATTGGCGGCTCAAGCAGATCATCAAAAAGCACTCCGACTATATCAGCTTTCCGATTTATATTGGCGAGGAGCAGGCCAACCAGCGCACCGCGCTCTGGCGCAAGGCCCCGCGCGATGTCAAGCCTGAAGAATACGACGAGTTCTACCGCCAGACGACCATGGATTTCGCCGCGCCGCTGGCCCATATTCACCTGGCCACCGAAGCACCGGTCGACATTCACGCCGTGCTCTTCGTGCCTGCAACCCGTGAGCGCGGCCTGATCGAGCGCCGCG
>JACMIM010000263.1 GCA_014381165.1 Roseiflexaceae bacterium | reverse complement strand
GGCTGACAGCATGTGGTGGCGCGGCTTCGACTGCCCCGACCAGTGTTCCCGCCGCAACTGCGCCTGCCGCAGCAGTAACCGATGCCCCCGCCGCGACGGCCGCACCTGCCGCAACTGCCCCATCCGCTGGAACAGCTGAACTCACGGTGTTTGCTGCCGCCTCGCTCACCGATGCGTTCAAGGAGATCAGTACCCAGTTCAGCGCAGCCAATAGCGGTTCCGCCATCATCTTCAATTTTGCCGGCTCCGACCAACTCGCAACCCAGATTACGCAGGGCGCGCCCGCCGATGTGTTTGCCTCGGCCAACCGAAGGCAGATGGATGTTGTGATCAGCGCTGGTGATATCATCAGCGGCACCCAACGCACCTTTGTGCGCAATCGCCTCGTCGTGGTTTACCCCAACGACAATCCGGCCAACCTCCAGGCGCTCACCGACCTGGCAAATCCCGGCGTCAAGATCGTGCTTGCCAACAAGAGCGTGCCGGTGGGCGGGTATTCGCTCGACTTCCTTGCCAAGGCGGCGCAGCTACCGGCGTACACCGAAGCCTTTAGCCCCACGGTGCTGAACAACGTTGTTTCGTATGAAGAGAACGTCCGAGCGGTGTTGAGTAAGATTACGCTTGGTGAGGCCGATGCGGGGATTGTGTATACCACCGATGCCGCAACCGTCACGGACGGCGGCATTGGTACCTTGGAGATTCCCGACGACCTGAACACCATTGCGACCTACCCGATTGCGCCAACCGCGAACGCGGCAAATGCCGAGCTTGCCCAAACATTTGTCGACTACGTGCTTTCGCCGGAGGGACAGCAGATTCTGGTGAAGTACGGGTTTATTCCAACGACGCCGAACTGACGCTTGGCCGACCTACAAGCAGACAAAGACGCAATCATCACCCTGGACGAAAATGGTGCATTCCGTAACATCATTCCAAGCCAAAGGCCGAGGGTGTGGGTCAAGGGTTTGGTCGAGATCGATGTGCAATAAAATGCGGAGGATGCGGCAGCGTTGAGGCTCTGCGCCGACGCTGCTGTGGCGATCACCATGGCAGAAACACCGTTACCACGCTATCGCAGCACCACAGCGCCCGTTGCTCCACGATACGGCAGACGCCCGGTTATGGTGCTGTTGCTTGCCAGCCTGCCGATGCTGGTGTTTCTGCTTGTGCCGCTCGTTGCACTGCTTGTGCGCATCACACCAGCGCAGTTGCTTGCCAACCTCGTGAACCCCGAGGTGGCGCAGGCAATCAGCCTAAGTATGATCACAACGGCAATAACCGTGGGAGTGACGTTGGTGTTCGGCACGCCAGTGGCGTATTTGCTGGCACGAGGGCGCTTTCGTGGGCGCACCGCGCTGGACACCCTGATCGATCTGCCGATGGTGTTACCGCCATCAGTCGCCGGAATCGCGCTGCTGGTTGCGTTCGGGCGGCGTGGACTCATCGGCCAATACCTTGACGATGTCGGTATCACGCTTGCCTTCACGCAAACGGCGGTGGTACTGGCCCAAATCTTTGTCGCCGCACCGTTCTTCATCAAAGCGGCGACGGCAGGGTTTGCTGGGGTCGATCCAGAACTCGAACAAGCTGCGGCGCTCGATGGGGCGAGCCCGTTCCAGGTGTTTCGCTTGATCACTGCGCCGCTGGCGTGGATTCCCTTGTTTGGTGGTGCCGTGATGACCTGGGCGCGGGCGTTGGGCGAATTCGGCGCAACCATCATCTTCGCGGGGAATTTCATCGGGCGCACCCAAACCATGCCGCTGGCAATCTATCAAGGCTTTGAGCAAGAGTTGAGTGTTGCGCTTACCCTTTCGGTCATCCTGCTTGTAACCTCGTTTGCTGTGCTATTTGTGGTTCGGTATCTGCTTGGTGGTCGGATCAGCTGAATGATGATTGTTGGTAACGATCAACACGCCACCAGCTTGCCCCGAAACGTCTTCGCTAGCGCCGCCTCCCGAGTACGGTACCCACCTCGGCCTCTTTCAGACTAAGCGCGCAACACATTCTTCCCAATCCTTTGTGTTCTGTGTGTCTTCGTAGTTTCTGTCGACCGTGCAGTAGAACTGCGCGGTCGACAGATGCTGCGTGTTCGCGTATAGTGCTGCTCCGGATTGCACGCATCTGCCAGGGAAGGCGGCCATGCCCGAACACTCCACAGAACAGATCAGCGCAACGTTGGATGCCGTGTATCGCGAGGAGTCTCGCCGGGTGCTGGCAACCCTGATTCGCTTGCTCGGTGATTTCGACCTGGCCGAAGAAGCGCTCCACGATGCGTTTCGTGCCGCGCTCGAACAATGGCCGCACGAAGGTGTGCCAGCCAATCCACGGGCGTGGCTGGTATCCACCGGTCGGTTCAAGGCAATCGATAGATTGCGCCGCCGTGCCCGCTTCGACAAAGCGCTGGCCGAGTTGGCCGAACACATCGACCGAGACACACATGACGATGTCGGGCTGGACGATGCCAGCATCGCGGACGATCGGTTGCGGCTGATCTTCACCTGCTGCCACCCAGCACTCGCACCCGAGGCCCGAGTCGCGCTGACGCTGCGCGAGGTGTGCGGTCTGACCACCGAGGAAATCGCGCGCGCTTTTCTGACCGCGCCACCAACGCTGGCCCAACGAATCGTGCGCGCAAAAGCCAAAATCCGCGACGCGCGTATTCCGTACCAGGTGCCAGCGCACGCCGAGCTTCCCGAGCGCCTCGCCAGTGTGCTTCAGGTGCTGTATCTGGTCTTCAATGAGGGTTACAGCGCCTCGGCGGGCGATGCCGTAACGCGATCCGATCTGTCAGGCGAGGCGATCCGCGTTGCGCGGCTGCTGGTCGCGCTGCTGCCGGAAGCCGAAGCACAGGGTCTGCTTGCGCTGATGCTGATCCACGAATCGCGCCGCGCCGCCCGTACATCGCCACAGGGCGAACTGATTTCGCTTGAAGACCAGGACCGTTCGCTGTGGAACGCGGCCCAGATCGCTGAAGGTACTGCGCTGGTCGAGCAGGCGCTGGCCGCACCGCAGTTTGGCCCATACACCGTGCAGGCCGCGATTGCCGTTGTCCATGCAAACGCTCCCACCGTCGTCGCGACCGACTGGGACGAGATCGTCGCGCTGTACAACTTGCTTTTGCGTGTTACTCCCTCGCCGATCATTGAATTGAACCGCGCTGTGGCTGTGGCAATGCGCGATGGCCCCGCGAGTGGCTTGGCGCTGATCGATGCCATCCGCGAGCGCGGCGATCTTGCCGACTACCACCTCCTGTACGCTGCCCGCGCCGATCTCTGTCGCCGTCTTGGGCGCACTATAGAGGCTTGTGCCGCCTACCAACAGGCGCTCAACCTCACGCAGCAAGCGCCAGAGCGACGCTTCCTGGAGCGGCGGCTGGCCGAGATGACGGGGTAACATCGTGACCTGGTGCCATGGTGGCGTATCGAGCGAACCACCGCGTCCGCCCGTAAAATTGCTCGAACATTGGTCGATAGCGATTGTCGATCTTGTCGATGCTGGGACGACTATCTGGTGAACAGTGTAAATACAGATAGGAAGGAGCAAGCACATGCGGTTCATGATTATCCACAATAGCAACGAAGCGAACGAGGCGGGCATCCCGCCGAGCAAGGAACTGATTGCGGGCATCGGCCAGATTCTGGGTGAAGCGGCGCAGCAGGGCATTCTGCTGGCTGGCGAGGGTGTTCACGCCAGCTCGCAGGGCGCGCGCCTGACCTATGAGGGCGGCAAGTTCACGACCACCGACGGACCGTTCGCCGAGGCGAAGGAACTGATCGCCGGGTTCGTGATCATCGATGTGCCCACCAAGCAGGACGCGATCGCGTGGGCCAAGCGCTACGCCGCCCAGCTGGGCGACGTGCGGATCGAGATTCGCCAGGTGGTCGAGGCCGAGCATCTTCCGAGCTAGCGCTGCTCGAAGGCCGTTTGGGAAACGTCCACAGATCTCGCAGATTGAACACACATCTACGAACTCTAGCAGATATTAGATCATGAAATTGTTGTTTTGCCGCCTCCAGCCTCATGATCTAACTCATATCTGTTGTTTATAGGAGTTACGCAGTTGCCCAACAGGTTTCATTGCGCCTGCGGCGGGCAAGGAACTAACGAATAGTTGTTTCGTTATTTGGTGCAATGCATCAAACAACGAAACAAACAAGATAGCATTTCCATGCTGCCGCCGGCTGAAGTCGCCAACTGCGTATGTCCTAGTTTCTTTGATTTTGCCATAAGCAGGAGAAATACCATGGGTACGACAGTGAATGCAGCGTCCGGCTCGAAGGCGCTTGTTTGGACGGGGAACGTGCTGAGCGGTTTGGCGATCCTGTTTCTACTGTTCGACACGGTCATCAAGGTGGTGCAGGCCGCGCCCGCAGTCGAATCGACCGTGCAGCTTGGTTATCCGGCGGAATACGTGGTCGTGCTTGGCCTGGCCCAACTGATCTGCTTGGTGTTATACATCTACCCGCGCACCGCCGTGCTCGGCGCGATCCTGCTGACTGGCTGGTTTGGTGGCGCGATGGCGGCGCATGTGCGCGCCGGTTCGCCCATGTTCTCGGTCATCTTCCCGATCCTGATTGGCCTGATGGTTTGGGGTGGCCTGTATGGGCGTGATGCCCGCCTGCGGGCCCTGTTGCCGTTCCGCAAGTAACCGAGCCATCGTGGTTCGTGTAAGGGCGAAGCATTCTATAGCTAATAGAGAACAAAGAACAAAGAAACACAGAACAGTAGTGCTCCGCCGCAATTCAAAAGCATGTCCGCTTTGTTCTTTGTTCTTTGTTTATGTGATCTCCCATCAAGGAAGTACTCCGAGGTACTGGAATGCTTCACTCCAACGAAAGGACGAAACCCATGGACTACATCATGTCTC
>JACMIM010000262.1 GCA_014381165.1 Roseiflexaceae bacterium | reverse complement strand
GGTCGAGCAGTAGAAGCAGCAGCTCATGATCGAGCAGGACACGCACAGGCAACTGCAATCGGTCGGCGATGACGCAGTGACGCCTGATGTCGGGCGGCATGTGATGCTAATCAATCAGGGCAGCGCCAATGGGGTGAAAGTCGGTATGGCTGTGATCGGTCAAGAGGGCGGCAGCCCCACGGCGTTGGTCGGCGTGGTCGACCAAGTCGATCCGGCCAGCGCGCGGGTGCTCCTGATCTCGGATTTCTCTAGTGAGGTCAGCGCCAAGGTGTATCACGAAGGCACGGTTGCCGATGGCGTTATTCAGGGCCAATTTCAGCGCGGTGGCTGGCTGCGGCTCGAAGAGGTTGACCGGGCCGTGCCGTTGGCAGCTGGCGATCAGGTGGTGACGGCTGGGCTGACCGCTCAAATGGATTTAGACTTGCCGCACGGGGCCATCCCGCGCAATATCTCAATCGGGGTGGTCGAGCGAGTCTGGACCGAGGGCTACCGACAGTTTGCTGAAATGCGGCCCTATCTTGCTCCCGATCAGGTGCGCTACGCATGGGTGATTCTAAGCCACGACGAATAGAAGAGCGGCTCGCCCGCGGGCTGCTGCTCGCGCTGATGCTGCTGGCGTTAGCGGCGGTGCAGACCACCCTGCTGCCACGCCCACTCGGGTTTCCACTTAATCTGGTGCTGATCGTGACGATCTGCCAGGCATTGCTCGTGGGACTCTCGCCCGCTTCGCGCTGGGCCTTTCTTGGCGGGCTCGCGCTCGATTTCTGCTCGGCGAGTTTGCTTGGCACCCACGCGCTCGCCCTTCTCGCGGCGGTGTTTGCGGCAAGTGTGCCGCTGGCACGCATGAGCCGCGAGAACTGGCTGCTACCTCTGCTCGGTGCGCTGTTTGGAGCGGCTGGCTATTATGCCGCACTTGGCGTGCTGACATTTGTGTTCGATGGCGCACTCGACCTGCGGGCGTTTCTGCTCGTGGCCGCCCTGCCCGATACACTTGCCACCCTAATCCCAGCACTTCCGCTGTTTCTGCTTTGGCGCGCATGGCGCAGCCGCCGCCGTGGCGAAGTGCCGGTCGATGTATACTAATATGATCAATCGCTTGATTGTCACCCGCATTGCAATTGTTCTGCTGTTTGCCGTCCTGGTTGGGCGGCTCTACGAGCTGCAAATCGCGAATAGCGAAACGCGCGAGCTGAATACGAGCGCCGGGGAACTCGCCAACCGCCCGCTACAGGTGCGCCCGCAGCGGGGCGAGGTTTTTGCCGCCGATGGCCGCACGCTACTGGCCGAAAGTGTGCCAATCTTCACCGCCGCCATTCGGCCATCGGCGCTGCCTGGGCTTGATGCCGATCTGTACTCTGGCGAGCCGCGCCGTGATCAGGTCTTCGCCCAGCTTGGCCAGATTCTCGGTATCACCAGTACGCTCACGATCTCGCCGGCCAACCTGCTCGATACGGCCCCACTGCTTCAGAATGACCTTGCGCAGGGCTTAGGTGCATCGGCGTTGGCTACCTCACGAGTCGAGCAGGTGAGTGATCTGAACACAGCGACGTGGCTACGGGTCGACGTGCCACCAGCGCGCAGCCTGATCGCCTTGCAAATCCAAGACACGTACAGTGATACTGTACGCCTCCATAGCCCAATCGCCGAGCGTGTCAACCGTGGTGATTTGCCAGTCTACCAGACGTTTCCGATCAAACGTGATATTCCCCGTAATATTGCGCTCGTGCTGCGCGAGAATGCCAATAACCTGCCTGGTGTCGTGATCGAGCGCGACTGGACGCGGCGCTACCCGCTTTCCGCTGCTATCCCGACATTTTCACACCTGCTTGGTTATGTTGGGAGCGTTGGCACGTGTGATCTGGTACGCAATAATGCGGCGCGCACCTGGCTCGATGGCATGCTCGATTCGATCGGTCATGCTGTGGAATGCGGCGCGGTGCGCAAACAGATCGACCCGCTCCAGTTAGTGCCGCGCTACTTGAACGAAGACCGGATTGGTCGCGGCGGTATCGAAGAGGCCTACGAGCAAGAGCTGCGTGGCCAGCTGGGTTTGAACTCGGTGGTGGTCGGCCCAAATGGGCGGGCGGTCGATGCGCCAAGGGTGCTCCAGCAGGCGAATGATGGTAGTAACATCGTGCTGACCATTGATACTGGCCTTCAGAAGCAGGTCGAGCAGATTCTGCAAAACTGGATCGATATCTCCGATCAGCGCCGACAGGCCTTTGATGGCGTGTTCGACTTCAAGCGTAGCTATCCACCGATCAAAAGCGGCGTGGCGGTCGTTACCGAGATAAAGACTGGGCGTGTGCTGGCCATGGTGAGCTTGCCATCCTACGACAATAACATCTGGATTGACGCGACCCGCTCTGAGGAACTTATGCGGATTCTCGCGCCGCCGTCGGAGCTAGTGACCGAAACGCGCCGACTGAATGTGCTATACAACCGCGCGGTTTCGTTTCCCTACCCGGCTGGGTCGACACTGAAGCAATTCGACGCCGTGATCGCGCTTCAGAATGGTGTAATCAAGCCCGACACACAGATTTTCGATCCAGGCCAGCTGTTGGTCGAGAACCGCTATAACCCCGAGATCAAAGACGCCTATGTCAATGCCAACTCCAAAGCAAATGGCTGGCTCGATGTGTACAAGGCGCTTGAAGTTTCCTCGAATGTGTTTTTTATGTCGGCGATTGGCGGCAACAAGGAGCAGGTGATTAACCTCCAACCCGAGGAGCAGACGATCGAGCGAGGGGTGGGGCCGGACAAGTTCCGCGAGGGCCTGGAGATGTTTGGCATGGGCGGGCCGACCGGCATTAGGTTGCCAGGCGAGAATCTGGGCGTGGTGCCAAGCCCGGCCTGGAAGAGTGCCGAGCTGCACGAGGAATTCACCACCGGCGATTTGTACAACATGGCGATCGGCCAGGGCCACATGCGTGTGACCCCGCTCCAGCTCAACATGGCCGGCGCGGCGGTAGCCAATGGCGGCAAACTGTATCAGCCACAGATTGTCGACCGGGTTGTGACCAGCAATGGTGAACTGATAGAGCAATTCACGCCGCAGCTCAAAACAGACATGTTTGCTGAATACGGGATTTCCCCTGCGTACTTTCAGATCGCGCGCGCGGGCATGCGCCGCTCGGTGACGGATGGCCCAAACAAGGCTGCGCGCCTGGAATGCTCAGGGCTACAGATCGCTGGAAAAACTGGCACCGCCGAATTTGGCGAGCCGTTCGACGTGCCAGATGGCAAGGGTAAAACTAAGCCTGCGCTGCGCAGCCACGCCTGGTTCGTCGGCTTTGCGCCCTATGACGACCCGCAAATCCAGGTGACGGTACTCGTCGAGGGTGCGGGCGACATGGGCGATGGATCGGCGACGATTGCTGTGCCGGCCACGACCCAGATCATGCAGGCCTATTTCAATACAACCCCGCCTGCCGCGCTGCCGTCTTGCCAGCAGGATTTGCCGCCGCTACCGGCCCGCCAAAGTTTTGCGCCGCTTCCGCCCAGTGAATCGCAGCCAGTGATTCTCGAAAACGCCCGCGGTAGGTGATGTAGCAAGCCTACCGAATTTGTGAAATAAGAAGGTTTTTCTCTGGGGGCTGCGCCCCAAACCCCCGCTCTGTGTTACTACCCGCATGCTTTTTCCACATTCCCTCCCCACGTATTCCCCATCAGAGAAACATCTTGGCGCACTACAAGGTGCAGAAATAGTTGACAGCTTATGGTATGATGTTCGCAATCGCGGCGATGGTGAAATTCGTACTGCGTCCACTGTAGCGTGTTAGCGCAGGAGCTTATGCAGCAGTTGATTGCGATCAAGGGTGGGCGGGGCGGCCTGCGGCTCCAGCTTGATGAGTCTGTTCCATGGGAGGACTTGCTTGTGGCGTTGCAACAGCAGCTCGGCCAGGGCAGCAGTTTCTTCAATGGCGCGCAGATTACCGTCGATGTTGGCGAGCGTGCGCTAGATCAGGCGCAGCTCGATGGCTTGCTGGCACTCATGCAGGAGCACGGCTTGAAGCCAGATTCGCTGGCCTCAAGCGCGCGCGAAAGCCGGGCTGCCGCTCGATCGGCTGGGGTGGCTGCCCGCCCGCTGGTGCGCGGCATCGCCGAGGCCGAGGAGCGTGGCGAGGCACTGTTTCACGCCCGGACTGTGCGCTCTGGCCAGCTGATTCGGCACCACGGCAACGTAACTATTTTGGGCGATGTCAACGCTGGGGGCGAGATCATTGCCGGCGGAAGCGTGATTGTCTGGGGCCATGTGCGCGGCGTTGTTCACGCCGGTGCGCTTGGCGACCGCAATTGTATTATCGGCGCGCTGCATTTGGTTCCGACGCAGCTACGGATTGCTGATTTGATTGGTCGGCAGCCAGATAAAGCTGCCGACAAAATGCCCGAGGTTGCGCGGGTCGAGAGTGGCGCAATCGTCGTCGAGCCGTGGGAAGCCTTCAAGAAATAAACGTAATGGTGGGAGAAGGAACATGGGGCGAGTAATCACAGTCACATCGGGCAAGGGCGGTGTGGGCAAGACCACCACGACCGCGAATCTCGGCACGGCCCTTGCGATGGGCGGCGCGCGCGTGGCAGTCGTGGATGCCGACATTGGCCTGCGCAACCTTGACATTGTGATGGGCCTTGAGAACCGGATTGTCTTCGACCTTGTCGATGTGATCGAGGGGCGCGCACGGCTCAAGCAGGCGCTGATCAAGGACAAGCGCTTTCCTGACCTGTGCTTGCTGCCAGCCGCCCAAACCCGTGACAAGGACGCGGTGAGTCACGACGACATGGTTGCTCTCACCAATCAGCTGCGCGCCGAGTTCGATTACGTGCTGATCGACAGCCCGGCTGGCATTGAATCAGGCTTTCGCAATGCGATTGCCGGTGCCGACGAGGTGCTGATCGTGACCACGCCTGAAGTTTCCGCCGTGCGCGACGCCGACCGGATTATTGGCCTGACTGAGGCCTTTGAGAAGGGCCATCCACGGCTGGTGCTGAATCGGGTCAAGACACGCATGATGAAGGCCGGCGAGATGATGTCGATCGAGGATGTGCTGCAAATCCTGGCGATCGACCTGGTGGGCGTCGTGCCCGACGACGAGATGATTGTCACTTCGACCAACCGTGGCGAGGTGGCTGTGATGGACAAGAGTTCACGCGCGGGCAAGGCCTTTGTCGACATCGCGCGCCGGGTGCGCGGGGAACAAGTGCCATTCATGGCGCTCGATGAGGGCGGGGGCGTGTTCGACCGGCTGTTTGGCATGTTTGGCCGCCGCCCGCGTGGGAGTGAGCGTTAAACAGGCAGCGTATTGGACAGGCGCGATGGCTGCTGGATCGCTGCTGGTGCTTCCACAGCATGCAAAGGAGTGTTCCGTGGGGTTTCTCAACGGCCTATTTCGCAAGCGCGAACGTAGCTCTGATCTCGCGCGCGAGCGGCTCCTGACGGTGCTGGTTCACGACCGCGTGAAGCTGACGCCCGATGTCATGGAGCAGATGAAGGCCGAGCTGTCGGCAGTAATCGCCAAGTATGTACCAAATGTCGACCCCGACACGATCGAGGTCACGCTTGCGCGTGGCGATTCAATCGACCACCTCAAAGCCGAAGTCCCGCTGCGCCGTAACCGTTAAGCCCTGCGCCGCTTGATCTCACGCGCCGCTGTGCGCGCTTTTTGGCGTGTTCCGCCTTGTGGTGCATACCCATTTCTCTCCTCGTGCGGTACAATAAACATCGGCAACGCTGCCGAATTGCCCGAACCCGCTTCACCAGCAAAGAGGTACAATCATGACAGTAGCTCCCCAGCCAATACGCCTCCCGCCAATAGGTAAGTTGATCACAATTGGCATCTTAATCGCGCTTGCGCTTTGGCTTGTCCGTGCGATTGGGCCGGCGATGTCGCCATTTGTTGGTGCTGCGATCACCGCCTATCTCTTCAACCCGCTGATTCGTCGGCTACACCAGCGCACACATGTTGGCCGCGCGGTCTGGATTCTGGCGCTGTATGTTGTGGTGGGCGCGCTCGCGTATCTGTTTGTGCAGTTCGTCGGGCCGCGCTTTATCGTCCAGTTCAACGATCTTCAGCGCCAATTGCCGAGTATTATCAACCAAGTACAGGCTGCGCTTGCAGCAAATCAGATCATTAGCCTTGGCGGAATCTCATTTGGCATCGGGCGGATCGAACAGCCGGTGCTCGATTTCCTGGCTGAACTAGGCCGTGCCATTCCTGAACTGGTGCCGCACCTTTTTCTGACGGCGATTGAATCGCTGCTGCTGTTTCTGACCTACCTGATTGTAACCTTTTATTTTTTATTGCAATCTGATCAGATCGTAGAAAACATGTACCGCTTGGTGCCAGCCCGCTTCCGCGACGAGATTCGTGGGCTGGGAGGTGAGATAGACACCATCCTGGCCAGCTATATCCGTGGAACGCTGCTGCTCATCCCGATCATGGCGTTGGTGACCTACGTTGCCCTGACGATTTTGGGCGTGCGCTATGCGCTGGTGTTGGGCATCGCCACAGGATTCCTTGAGGTGATTCCGTTGCTTGGCCCTTGGTCGGCGGCGGGGATCGCAGCAACTGTGGCGCTCTTTCAAACGACCGCGCCATTCGGTTGGGAAAACTGGATGCTGGCGATTGTGGTGGCAGTGACGTACTTTGTACTGCGCATGTCCGAGGATAACTTTATCATCCCGTATGTAGTCGGTCATGCGGTGCATCTACACCCGGTGCTTGTGCTGTTTGCCATCCTCGCCGGCGGCGCACTCGGTGGACCGTTCGGCCTGTTTATCTCCATCCCAACAGTAGCGGTGGTGCAACTGCTGCTGCGCTATATCTACCGTAAGCTGGTCGATTCGCCTGAGCTGCCTTTTGACAGCCACCCGCCAGCACAACTTGCGCCAGCGCCCACGCCGCAGCGCCAGCCCGAGACAGCGCCGCCAATGCCCCAACTGCAAACAGCTGACAGTGGGCGGTAGGAGCAATTACCACGAAGGCGGGAAGATTCGAACACATCTAAACTTCGCGTCCTTGCGCCTTCGTGGTGAATCCGATAAACGTTTACTCGGGCACCACCACGCTGATATTGTGGAAGCCGGCGTCGACATACATAATCTCGCCGGTCATTGCGCTTGCCAGATCGCTACACAGGTACAGTGCGCTTTTGCCGACATCCTCGATGGTGACGTTGCGGCGCAGCGGCGCGACTTCGGCGAATTGCTTGTGCATGGAACGGAAGCCCGAAATGCCGGATGCCGCCAGGGTGCGAATTGGGCCGGCGCTGATCGCATTGACGCGAATATTGCGTGGGCCGAGATCGTTTGCGAGGTAGCGCACGCTGGCCTCAAGTGCGGCCTTGGCCACGCCCATCACGTTGTAATTCTGCGCCACCTGGGTCGAGCCGTGGTAGGTCAGTGTAAGAATCGACGCGCCGGGGTTGAGCAAATCTTGCGCAGCTTTTACCACCGCTGTCAGCGAGTAGACGCTGATATCGAGCGCAATGCGAAAGCCCTCGCGGGTCGTATTCAGATACGCGCCGTTCAGTTCTTCCTTTTTGGCAAAGCCGATCGCATGCACAATGATGTCGAGCGAGCCATAGACCTCGCGCACCTTGGCCATGAGCGCCTCGATCGCGGCATCGTCCTGAACATCGCACGGCTCGATAAACTGCGAGCCAAGGCTGGTCGCCAGCGGGCGCACCCGTCGCTCCAGTGTTTCGCCGACATAGGTAAAGCCAAGGGTGGCCCCCTCGGCATGCAGCGCCTGCGCAATGCCCCAGGCGATCGAGTGGTCGTTGGCGACGCCAAGAATCAGCGCTTTTTTTCCATCTAACAGGCCCATGACAGCATCCTCCATAGCTCAATCGAGCGAGGCACACAGCAGGAATAGGGGAATTGTCAGCCATAATACAACGGAAGCCCTGATCGCACAATGCTAAGAAACATCGTTCAGTCGTTGCTGATCTGGCTGGCACTCTTCGAGTATCTTGCCGCCGCGCGCGAGTTGCGCGGCCTTTCCTGGCGTAGCGGGCGTGCTAGCCGCTGGGCGTTGGCTCTGGTGCCGCTGCTGCTCGTTACTCTGCGCGGGCGCTGGCGGGCGCGGCTGCTGGCGCTGCTGCTTGGAATACCGCTGGCGCTGTTCGTGCAGATCCTCGGGGCCAACGCGCGCAACCGCACACTGAGCGCCCGCGAACGGTTGCTTGGCGGCATCCACGAGCGCGCTGGTGTCACGCGGCTGGATATTCCCATGGACGAGGGCTTTCTGCCAGCGCTCCACATCGTCCCAGCGGGCGGCGCAGATAAGGCAGTGCTGGTGCTCCACGGCTCTGGCTGCGACAAGACGTTCTACGCCTGGCCGCTGATCGACGCATTGCGCGACGCTGGCTGCGCCACGCTGCTGGTCGATCTCGACGGCCACGGCGAGAACCCACGCGCCCAGCGCTTTCCGCAGATTCTCGATGATGCGCGGGTTGCGGTGGCCTGGCTGCGCGAGCGCTACGCGCGCGTCGGCGTGGTTGGTCTCAGCCTGGGTGGATGTATTGCCGCCCGCGCCGCCG
>JACMIM010000261.1 GCA_014381165.1 Roseiflexaceae bacterium | reverse complement strand
TTTCTGGTGCGCTCTTTTTTTTTGGGGGTGGGGTTTGGGGTTGGGGCTTTGGGCACGAGTAAGACTGGAGCTTGGGGTGAGGGTTGAGGGGATGGGAATTAGGGGCTAGGGGCTAGGCCAGCAGAGCGTTCCCCCAGTCCCCAGCCCCCAGCCCCCGCTCATACGTTCGCTGGCTCTGGCTGCTCTTCCTTGCGGTGGTCTTTCAGCGTGCTCAGGTCGCGGATGCGCTCGGTGAATAGAACACCATCGAGATGGTCGATCTCATGCTGGATGGCGCGGGCCAGCAGCCCATCGACTTTGCGCAGCCGGTAGCGCTTGCCATCCAGCGCGCTGAACTCGACCGTGACCCAGTTGGGGCGCGGCACCTGGCCATACCAACCCGGCAGGCTCAGGCAGCCTTCGAGGTCGCTTTCCTGCTGCTCGCCGCGCTTGATAATCTCCGGGTTGATCAGGGTATATTCCTCGGAAGGCGCAACCTCGACCTGCGTGCCGTCCTCGCGCTCCTCGATCTCGGGCGGAATGTAGATCACGGCGAGGCGTTGGGCCAGGCCGATTTGCGGCGCGGCCAGGCCAACACCGTTTGCCGCGTGCATGGTCTCAAACATATCGGCGATCAGCTGCTTCAAATGTGGGTTTGGCAGCTGCACCTGGCGCGCTTTCGCCTTGAGAAGCTTCTTATCTTCGGCGTCGTCTATCTGTAAAATACGGCGCACGGCCATCATAAACCTCGTTAACCATTATCGAATACGTGCGCTACAGTATATCACGCGAGTGGGCGGCTTATGGTTGACCAGCTTTATGAACGACCAGATGACGATCACCTTGTCACCTTGTCACCTTGTCATCTGGTCTTCTGGTCACCTTGTCACCTTGTCACCTTGTCACCTTGTCACCTCGCCGCTAGCCGGTCATGTCAGTCGGATCGACCGTGGGCATCACCGGCACCTCGGTCAGGCCCGCCGACTTGGCTGCTTCTAGCCGCCGCCGGTAGTCCCACAGCCGTTCGATCTCGTGCTTGATCTCGGCCAGGCGCGGGTGCTCCGCGGCGGTCACTTGGTCGTCCTCGTAGATCACGGCGCGTTCGCGTTCGAGCTGCATCAACTCCTCGACAACCTTCTCAATGGCGGTATCAAGATCGCTCATCTTCAACCTCCTAATTATTGCTAACAGCCCAGCTGACAGCTTACCTGGCACCAGTATAGCCGCATGCGTAGATTGGGACAACGGCTCGGATGGGATTCGGTCTTTCGCAGCCGCACGGAATCGTTCAACGCACTTCAGCGCGTTTTGGCATATCAGGCACTGGATGCATCCGGTGGCCGTGGTGGCGTCGCAAAACCCGTTGTATCGCTTGACAGCGCTTACAGCCTGCGGTACACTCGCAACACTTTCGAAAGATAGCTTGCTGCGAATCACTCCATTTATTCTGATTATTCTGAACTCTGAGTGCTGAATTCTGAATTCCCCGGAGGTTTCAATGGCCAACACAATCGGCGTCGGTCTGGTCGGCTACAAGTTCATGGGCAAATCGCACTCGAATGCCTACCGGCAGGTCAAGGCCTTTTTTCCTGATGTCAAACTGACGCCCGAGATGGTTGCGCTGTGCGGGCGCGACGAAGCTGCGGTCAAGGCCGCCGCCGCCCAGATGGGCTGGCAGGGCTATGAAACCGACTGGCAGCGCCTGGTGGCCCGCGACGATATCGGCCTGATCGATGTTTCGACGCCCGGCGATAGCCACGCCACCATTGCGATCGAGGCGGCCAAGCACGGCAAGCACATCTTCTGCGAGAAGCCGCTGGCCAACACGCTGGCCGAGGCTCGTCAGATGGTCGCGGCGGTAGCCCAGGCCGGAGTTGTCGGCATGGTCAATTTCAACTACCGGCGCGTGCCGGCTGTGCAGCTGGCCAAGCAGCTGATCGAATCGGGCCGACTGGGCAAAATCTACCATTGGCGCGCAGTCTACCTGCAAGACTGGATCATGGATCCGAATTTCCCGCTGGTCTGGCGGCTGAACAAGCAGACGGCTGGCTCCGGTACACTTGGCGATCTTGGCGCGCACATTATCGACCTTGCACGCATGCTGGTCGGCGAGATCGGCGAGGTCAGCGGCCTGACCGAGACGTTTATCAAGCAGCGCCCACTGCTATCCGGCACCACCGGCGGCTTGGGCGCGGCGGGCGGCCAGGAGATGGGCGAGGTCACGGTCGACGATGCGGCGCTGTTTCTGGCTCGCTTCGAAAATGGTGCGGTCGGCACCTTCGAAGTGACCCGCTTTGCCAATGGCCGCGCCAATTACAACTCATTCGAAATCAATGGCTCGAAGGGGTCGCTTGTGTTCAACCTGGAGCGCATGAACGAGCTGAATGTGCTGCTGAACGACGAGCAGCACGATGTGCAGGGCTTCCGCAATGTGCTCGTGACCAGCGGCGGTGTCCACCCCTATATGGATGCGTGGTGGCCGGCCGGGCATATCATCGGCTGGGAGCACACCTTCACCCACGGTGTGCGCGACCTGCTGAATGGTATTGCCGAGGGCACCAGCCCCCCCGCCACCTTTGAAGATGGGCTACGCTGCCAGGCCGTGTTGGACGCCGTCGAGCGTAGCGCGGGCAGCAAGCAGTGGGTGCAGCCGGAGTATTGACA
>JACMIM010000260.1 GCA_014381165.1 Roseiflexaceae bacterium | reverse complement strand
TTGCTGTGGCAGGTGCGCGCCATCACGCAGCCCTCGGCCACCAGTGCGGCCGTGCCGAACGAAAACTCGTCGGCACCCAGCAGCGCGGCCATCACCACGTCGCGGCCGGTCTTCAGGCCACCATCGGCACGCAATCGCACGCGCCCGCGCAAGCCATTCAGCACCAGTGTCTGCTGCGCTTCAGAAAGACCCAGCTCCCAGTTCACGCCGGCGTTCTTGATCGACGAGAGCGGCGAGGCGCCGGTGCCGCCGGAATGGCCGCTGATCAGGATCACGTCGGCGCCGCCCTTGGCGACACCGGCCGCCACTGTACCAACGCCCGCCTCGGCCACCAGCTTGACCGATACGGCCGCACGCGGATTGGCCTGCTTGAGATCGTAGATCAGCTGTGAAAGATCTTCAATGCTGTAGATATCGTGGTGCGGCGGCGGCGAGATCAGCTGGATACCTGGCGTGGTATGCCGGTAGCGGGCGATCTCCTCGGTGACTTTGTAGCCCGGCAGTTGTCCACCCTCGCCAGGTTTCGCGCCCTGGGCGATCTTAATCTGTAACTCTTTGGCGTGGGCCAGGTAGGCTGGCGTCACGCCAAAGCGGCCCGACGCCACCTGCTTCACGCCGCTGTCGGCGTCGGTGCCGAAGCGGTCGGGGTCTTCGCCGCCCTCGCCGGAATTCGACATCGCCCCCATTTGATTCATGGCCTGCGAAAGCGTGCCATGGGCCTCGTGGCTGGTCGAGCCAAGCGACATCGCGGCGGTCGAAAAGCGCCGCAGAATACGCTCGATCGGCTCGACCTCTTCCACAGCAATTGCAGCTTGCTGCTGAATCTGCAAGAGATCGCGCAGCTCCATCGGCGGGCGGCTATGCACCAGGTTGGAATAGGCCGTGTAATCGGCGTAGCTGCCACTGGTGGCGGCTTTTTGCAGCGCCCGCACGACCTCGGGCGAGAAGGCGTGGTACTCGCCGTCCTTTTTGAATTTGTAGAAGCCAGGGTTCGGTAATTGCGTGCGCACAGCCATGTGCGGCAGCCGATTGGCAAAGGCTTCATCGTGGCGGGCCAGCACGCCGCCAGCAATGCTACGCATGCTGATGCCGCCTAGCCGCCCGGTTACGCCAGTGAAGCACAGCTCGCGCACATCCTCGCCCAGGCCAATCGTCTCGAATACCTGCCCACCGCAGTAGCTGTCGATGACAGCGATGCCCATCTTCGACATGACCTTGAGCAAGCCCTTTTCAAGCGCATGCACAAAGTTCAGTTCAGCTTCGTCGGCCAACTCTTGCGCAGGCCGGTGCTCGGTCGCTGCTTGGTCGTCCTTCGCCTTGCCCTTGACTTCTTCGCGCTCGACCGCCAGCACGCGCACGGTGGCCATGGCGACATACGGGTTGACCGCCTCCGCACCCATACCGATCAAGCTGGCCAGGTGGTGAACCTCGCGCGGCTCACCGCTTTCGACCAGCAGGCTAACACTGGTGCGCAGGCCACGTTTGATCAGATGCTGATGCACCGCACCAAGCGAAAGCAGTGCCGGAATCGGCGCGCGCTCGTCATTCACGGCCCGGTCGCTGAGAATCAGCAGTACCTTGTTGGCGGCTACAGCGTCCTCGGCCGCCTGGCACAGTTGGATGATCGCGGCCTGGAGCGCGTCCGGGCCATCTGCGGCACGGAAGGTCGTGTCGAGGGTCGCGCTGGCAAAGGCCGGATCAGTGTGGGCACGGATCAGCGTCAGGTGTTCGCCAGTCAAGATCGGGCTATGCAGTTGCAGCAGGTGGGCGTGATCAGGCGTTTCGTCGAGCAGGTTGCCGCGCCGCCCAAGCGCGCACGAGAGCGACATGACCAACTCCTCGCGCAGTGGGTCGATCGGCGGGTTAGTCACTTCGGCAAAGCGCTGCTTGAAGTAGCTGTACAGCAGGCGGTTCTTGTCCGAGAACACGGCTAGTGGCGTGTCGTCGCCCATCGAGCCGATCGGCTCCTGGCCGTTTGTGGCCATGGGCCGCAACACCACCGTCAAATCTTCTGCGGTGTAGCCAAAGGCGTGCTGGAGTTCGCCAAGCAGCGGCGATTTCGCGCCAGTGGATGCGACCGACTCCGGTTCGTAGCCAGCAACCATGTGCGCTGCACCAGCCGGAGCCAGCACCTGCGAACGCTCTAGCCACTGCACGTAGGGCTTCTGAGCCGCCAGCCGATCTTTGATCTGTTCGTTGGTTTGAAAGCTGCCAGTGCGCAGATCGACCGCGATCATCTGGCCGGGGCCGATCTTACCCTTTTTGATCACGCGGCGCTCGTCGATCTCGACCGCGCCAACTTCAGAGCCGACGACCACCATGCCGTCGTCGGTCAATAGGTAGCGGGCCGGGCGCAGGCCGTTGCGGTCGAGCGCCAAGCCCGCCACATCGCCATCGCAGAAACACAGTGCGGCCGGGCCATCCCACGGCTCCATCAGGCCGGCGTGATACTGGTAGAAGGCCCGCCACTCCGGCTTCATATCGCTGACGCGCTCCCAAGCTTCCGGCACCAGCATGCTCAACGCATGGCGGATGTCGCGCCCGCCCATCACCAGCAGCTCCAGCGTGTTATCGAGCATGGCCGAATCACTGGATTTGGTATAGAGCACCGAGCCAAGCCGGGCCACATGCGATGCCAGGGCCGGGCCGCCGGCCAGCGCTGCGCTTTTCAGATCGTCGCTGGTCGGGCGGCGCTCGCCGCTCAACCAGGGGCCATCGCCACGCCGCCACTCGGCGGCACGCGCACGCATCCAGGTAATGTTCCCGTGCAGCGTGTTGATTTCGCCATTGTGCGAAAGCATATGAAAGGGCTGCGCGACCTCCCAAGCCGGAAAGGTGTTGGTCGAGTAGCGCTGGTGAAACACCGCCACCGCCGATTCATACGCGGCGTCCTGAAGATCGAGGTAGAACTGCGGCACCAAGGTTGCGGTCAGCATGCCCTTGTAGACAATCGTGCGGTGCGAGAGCGAAGCGATGTAGAAATCGTCCAAACCCTGCTTGCGGGCCAGCGCCTCGGTCGCCCGGCGAGCCAAGTACAGCGCACGCTCATAAATCTCTGGCGCGATCGCGGGGAGTTGATCGACATCCACACTGCGCCGACCGATCAGCGCCTGCTGAATCATTGGCTGGGTGCGGCGGGCGCGTTCGCCAAGCATCTCGACATCGACCGGCACCGTGCGTAGGCCCAGCAGCACCAGCTCGTACTCGGCCAAGCCCTGCTCCAATGTGCGAAGAGCCAATGCGCGCCGGGCCACGTCCTGTGGCAGGAACAGCATACCCACCGCCAAATCTTCGATCGGGTAGCTGATGCCCTGTAGCTCCAGCTCGCGGGCGAACAGGCGGCGCGGGATTTGGGTCAGTACGCCCGCGCCATCACCAGTCTTGCCATCGGCATCCACGCCGCCACGATGCGCCATGTTGCCCAGTGCTGTCACTGCCATCGAAACCACTTCATGGCGGGGCTGGCCGTCCAGGCGGGCGATAAAGCCGATCCCACAGGCATCGTGCTCGAACTGAGGATCGTAAAGGCCGCGCTTCTGTGGCGTCTGTGTACCCATGGCAACACTCCTGCAGCGATAACGAGTGGGCCGAACTGCAGTGTACGGCTTCTGCTCAATGGCGAATATCAATTGGCGCGGTACGGTGAACGAGCGGTGAGCCTGCTTGGCAGCACCCCAGTGCAATGACGAAGGTAAAGGCGGAGCGACGAAGAAGGGTATAAAAAAACTCACACCACGCCTTCGCTGCCGAAGGGTCTGTGAGCATCACTGCGCAATTGGTTAACGAAAACTATACACGAGCCAATCTAGCTTGTCAATGAAATTGGTGAGAAGTTCCAGATTCCTAGATTTAGATTTAGCTGATCTAGCTAACTTGATACCGTTGATTTATTTTATCAAGAATCGAAATTCTTGAGATTATAGTGTAGAGTGCGCTATATCACGGGCGAATTATCGCAGATGTACAAATGAGGGCTGCGGGCTGAAGCCCGCAGCTGGTATGCCGAAACGCGCTGAAGCGCGTTGCAGAACTCAACGCGCTTCAGCGCGTTTTGGCATAGCAGACACCGGATTCATCCGGTGGCCGTGATGGCGGCGCAAACACATACACCGCACGCTCGTTCTCTCGCCGGATTGACACCTTCTAGACCGCGTGGTATGCTTCACAGTGCAGAGAATGCAATTTCGAGCCGTGGCGCAGACGCATGTGCTGCGGTTTTTTATGTGAAGCTGTGGAGTGGTAGCAATGTCAGTCTTGAATGTCGGCGCGTTGGGCAAGTACTACGGCGCGGAGCATATATTTAGCAATGTGAGTTTTCAGGGCGCTCGCGGCGATAAGATCGCACTGGTGGGCGTGAATGGCGCGGGCAAATCCACGCTCATGAAAATCATTGCCGGGGTCGAACAGGCCGATAGCGGCGGCGTGTACCTGGCGCGTGGCACCCGCGTGGCCTATCTGTCCCAGGAGGCCAAGTTCACTGGCACGCGCACGCTGCACCAGGAGATGGAAGCTGCGCTCGATTATTTGCTGACACTCCAGGCCGAACTCGCCGCGCTCGAAACAGCAATTGCCGACACCAGCGCGCCAAATTGGGAAGCCACCATGGAGCGCTATGGCGAGTTGAGCGCCCGCTTCGAGCACGCCGGTGGCTATGAAATCGAGCGCACGATCGAGCGCACCCTAGACGGCCTAGGCTTCACCCGCGCGCAATGGGATCAGCAGGTCGCCCAGTTCAGCGGCGGCCAGAAGACCCGCGCCGCCCTGGCCGCCGCACTGCTGTCCGACCCCGACATGATGCTGCTCGACGAGCCGACTAATCACCTCGATCTGGCAGCGCTGGAATGGCTGGAGCAGTTTCTCAAGAGCTGGGACGGCACGCTGATCGTGATCTCGCATGACCGCTACTTCTTGGATAAAGTGACTAACCGCACGATCGAGATCGCCTTTGGGCGGCTGGATGGCGATTACCCAGCCGGCTATAACAAATTCCTTGAGCTGAAAGCCGCCAAACTGGAACTCCAGCTCAAGCAGTTCAGCCGCCAGCAGTCCGAGGTCGCCAAGACCGAGGACTTTATTCGCCGCTTCAAGGCCGGTGTCCGCAGCAAGGAGGCGCGTGGCCGCGAGGCCCGGCTGAACCGCTTGAAAGAGGGCTGGCAGGATGGCAGCGGGCGCGTTCACAAGCTGATGGATCGCCCTGACACACAAAAGAAGCTCGCCATGAACCTTTCGACCCAGCTGCGCAGCGGCGAGCGCGTGCTGAGTTTGGAAAAGCTGGCGGTCGGCTACGATACCCGCGAGCCACGAATCGAGGACAATCTTGAACGCGGGACTTCGGAGCCTGGTTCTCATGTGGTGCTAATCAAAGCTCCCGAACTCGTCCTGGCACGCGGCCAGCGGGTGGCGCTGATCGGGCCGAATGGCTGCGGCAAGACCACGCTGCTGCGCACGATCGTCGGCGAGCTGCCGCCGCTACGCGGTGCGGTCAGCATGGGCTACAACGTCAAGATGAACTACTACGCCCAAACGCACGAGGGGCTGAACGCCAAGGCCACGGTGTTGAGCGAGATCTGGCGGATCAACAACGATTTGAAGGAAACGCAGATTCGCACGCTGCTTGGCCGCTTTCTTTTCAGTGGCGACGACGTGTACAAGCGTGTCGGCGATCTTTCGGGCGGCGAACGCAGCCGGGTAGCCCTGGCCCAGCTGACTATGATGGGCGGCAACCTACTTGTGCTGGACGAGCCGACCAATCACCTCGATATCGACGCGCGTGAGGCGCTGGAAACCGTGCTGAACGAATACCAAGGCACGATTCTATTCGTCTCGCACGACCGCTACTTCATCGACGCCGTGGCCGATGCGATCTGGGCAGTCGATAACGGCACGATCACACCATTCGATGGCACCTACAGCGAATGGTCGGCGACCCAGGAGCTTGCGGCGCAACAGCGAAAGGCGGGGGACGCCAAAGGCCAGAAGGCAGAAGCAAAAGCGATAGAACCGCGAGCCACAGAACCGCGAACCGCAGAAGCGGGGAAGACGACAAGCAACGGGCAACCGGCGAAAGCGGGGCAGCGCGACGACCGTAAGCACAAGCGCCAGTTGGATCAACTGGAGCGTGAGATCGCCACACTAGAGCGCGAACTGAAGGAGCTGGAGACCGCTATGGGCGCGGCCAGCGAGAAAAGCGACGCAAAGAAAGTGAATGACCTGGGCGTCAAGTATACCCAGGTACAGGAGCGCCTCTCGACCCGCTACGACGAATGGGCAGCGGCAGGAGGCTGACGCTGCCCCACCCGACCATCACCCGGCGCTGAAGCGCCGGGCTATTGGGTTCACCCCTACACGGTTGGTTCTGCGGTTCTACAGTTCTGCGGTTCTGCGCTTTCCCGCTCCAACGCTCCCTAGACCTTGCGCCCCCGCCCCGTTACGATCCAGCCGCTCAACAGCCCACCCACCAGCCAGCCGGTGGCAAACAGTGGACGCCCCAGTGTCACCGTGCCAGTAGAGAAATACTCGACCAGCGACATGGCCGCGCCGACCAATGAGGCGGTCAGCACCACGCTGAGCGCCAGGCGCGGGAAGTAGCCACCGTCAATCTGTGCCCCCGCACGTTGCTGCATCCAGACCAGCAGGATAGTCGTGCTCGCGCCGAGCGCTATGCCAAGCAGCAACATCGTCCAGTCCATCAAAACCTCACTCCTCTTGTGTGAATACGTCCGCTACGGTGATATGGTAGCGCTGCCGATTATACATCATCGAGAAATTCGCGGACATCCTGCTGTTGAAAGCGGCTGCGACAGTTGCGGGTTTGGCAATGAATAAAACAGATAGCCATTTACATGAGTGATTGGCGTAACTTCCAGCTTCTGCTCGACTGCTGCGACTATTTCGGGGGTTTTGACGACGATATACTTTACACTGTGCGTTTTCAGGCATGTTCTCAAAACGGAACTATCTGCTAAAATCCATGATTCAGTAGAGCGATCTACAAAATCTGCTTCGCGATCGAACATGAAATCTGAAATGCTATTCGCGCCCACCTGAATGGATAGATAGTCCCAATATGATCGTTCCAGAAGAATTGTATAGCTACCTACTGTTGCCTGCTGTAGACGCGCTAGTTCTCGACCGACAGCGAGGCCATTGGCTGAAGGATCGTTTGTAAATGAGAATGCAGTTCGAACCTGAACCAACACGAGTACGAGCAGCGTCGATGCTGTTGCAAGATACCGCAAGCTTTTGCGCTTGAAGACCCAAGTGAGGAATCTATACAGCGTGTATGCCACAACTGGATACAGCGGGAACAAGAACAACGACATTCTTCGATACATTTGGCCCTGCGGAACGACCAATCCTCGCTGAACAAGGAAAAAGATACATATTGGCAGGGTAATGAACAAGCAATAGAGAAGTACATGAGGTAGCGTATCTCGCTGAACGACACAGATAATACAGCCAATCGAGAAAAGAATCAGAGCGAATGGATCAATCTGTTTTATCCAGGACTTTCGCTTTGTATAAACGTAGTTACGTACATTAGGACTTACGCAGTTGGCGGTTCCTACCTGCGGCAGCGTGGAAGCTATATCTTTTGTGTTTTGGTTTTTAGCGCTTCGCGCCAAAAACCGAAACAATTATGGGGCATTTCGTTGCCCGCCGCAGGCGAAATGAAAGCTCTTGGGCAACTGCGTGACTCCTAGTTATATTGGTTTATACGGTCGCGCTGGTGGTGGAAATGATCGCAACGCTCGTAGGGCCGCTTGAACGCGCCGGAAGCGACGCTTCGATCAGGTCGGCGGCGCGCTGATAGCCGCCAGCGCGCCGCAACTCGTCGCCGACGCGCTGCGCAGCCGTGTGATAGGCTGGCGTCATCACGGCTTGCGCGTGAGTGCGTAGCCGCGCGGGCGCAGTGTCGCGCGGCGTCAGGATGCGGCCAGCCCCAACCGCCGCGACTTGCTCGGCCACTAGCACCTGCTCCGGCGTTTGGGGAAACACGAGCAGCGGCACGCCGGCACACAACCCCTCGTGGACACTGTTCACGCCGCCATGTGTGATGAACAGCGCAGCCTGACGTAGCACCGCCAGCTGCGGCACAAAGCGCTGCACGGTGATGTTGGATGGGACTCGGCCAAGTGCAGCTAGGTCGATCTGCTGGCCGACGGCGAGCAGCACTTGCACCGGCGCATCGGCAAAGGCGCGCAGGCAGTTCTGAAAAAAAGCCAACTGATTGTTGAAGATTGTACCCAGCGAAATATAGACGAGCGGCTGCTCATTCCGTATCAGTGGTAGCTCAACTTCGACAAAAGTCGGCAGCGACGGCCCGACGAACTGCCAGCCCTGGCCAAATGTATTCCCACACGGCTGAAACGAGCGTGCGGTGTAAACCAGGTTCAGCTGGCCCACATTACTGACTAGATCGCGAAAGCCAAGCGAGCGCAGCCCATAGCGCTGCCGCAATCGGCGGGCGACCCGTATTCTCCTTGCAAGATGCGCCAAGCCTGGGATAACCATGGCACCAAACTGAGTTAAAAAGCGCGGCGACCTCGCGATCACCCGCTCGTTCAACGCGAAGGTGCTGGTCGAGTTCACGGCTGGTACTCCAGCGAGTTGTGCCACTGCCCGGCCCCACGTCGCGAGCGAATCATGCACAATCAGGTCTGGTCGATCGCGTTGCACATCGTCAAGCAGCATTGGCAGCAACTGCTCGGTCAGCTGAATCAGCAGGTTGGTCAGCGCAAACAGATTGTTCGGCAACTCCATCTGATCGAGTGCTGCGTCATAGCTGCGAAAGGCCGCGCCGCTCTGCTCGATCTTGGCCTGATGGCGGGGTGTGGCATAATACGTCACACGATGACCGCGCTCGACTAATGCACGCACCCAGGGCAGTGTCGGGTTGATGTGCCCGTGAGCGGGGACATTGATGACAAAAATAGATGCCATATTCTTTCCTTTTTACACGTTTATGTACAAATTGTCTATTATAAAGGCGCTAGGGCTGTTGTCAAGCAGCAGCTAGCTGTCGCAGGGTCATGTCAACGTCGTTGAAGCGTGAAAAATTATCCGCAGATGACGCAGATTCCATAGATTCCGGAAAACAATCTGTGAAATCTGCGTAAGCTGCGGATGACAATCGGACTTTTGACGTGGCCCTGTAGCTGTCGGCAAGTCCTGGTATACTTGGTCTATGCCACCACAGCCAACTGACCGACGCACGCAGCGCACCCAGCGCCTGCTCCAGCAGGCTTTGTTCGCTCTTGTGGGCGAGCGCGGCTATCAGGCCCTCAGCGTGCAGGACATAGCCGAGCGCGCTAGTCTCAGCCGGGCAACCTTCTACCTGCACTATCAGGATAAGGAGCAGCTAACGCTGGCGTGTGTCGATTCGATTGCCGCAGAGCTTGACGCGCATCTGGAGGTGGGGGGCACTGCGGCGGAACGAGCTTTCCTTCTGACGGTCGCTGCGCTGCGCTTTGTTGGTGAAAAGGCCGAAATCTTTCGCGCACTGCTGGGCGCACACGGCCCGCCGATGGTTCAGCAGCAAATTCGTGCGGTCATCGCCGCACACATCGAGCGCGACCTACGGGCGGGATTTGCCAACCACGAAGCGATCGATCGGCAGGCCAGCGTGATCGCCACACACACCGCCGGCGCGCTGTTAGCCTTGATCGGCTGGTGGCTGGATGCTGGCATGGCTCAACCCGCCGAGGAGATGGCGCGACTGCATCATAGTTTGGTAGTGCCTGGTATTGTTGCGCTCCTCGGTGCGCCGAGCGTGCCTACAGCAGTTGCCTGAGAGCTTTCATTTCGCCTGCGGCGGGCAAGGAAATATTTAATAATTGGTTCGTTTTTTGATACAAGCACCAAAAAACGAACCAAAAAAGACAGATACCTATGCTGTCGCAGGCGGAAGGTGCTAACTGTGTAAGTCCTAAGGTTGTTTGCAAAGGAGCACGTTATGACGAAAATCGCCACGATTGAACTCTTCCAAGTGCCACAGCGCTGGCTGTTCGTCAAGATCACCGATGCCGATGGCATCGCCGGCTGGGGCGAGCCAGTCGTAGAGGGCAAGGCTGCCACCGTGCAGGCTGCCGTCGAGGAGTTCGCCGATCACCTGATCGGCCAGGAGGCCGGCAATATCGAGGATTTGTTTCAGGTGATGTACCGCGGCGGGTTCTACCGCGGCGGGCCAGTGCTTTCCAGCGCGATCTCGGGCATCGAACAGGCGCTGTGGGATATCAAGGGCAAACGGCTGGGGCTGCCAGTCTATGAACTGCTCGGCGGCGCGGTGCGCGAAAAAATGCGCGTCTACGCCTGGATCGGCGGCGACCGCCCGGACGAACTGGTCGCCCAAGCCGGTGAGCGCCTCGCCCAGGGCTACACGGCCATGAAGATGAACGCAACGGGCGACATGGAGTGGATTGACACCAACACCAAAGTACAGGCGGCGGTCGACCGGCTAGCAGCGCTGCGCGACGGGCTGGGCTATGGCTTCGAGATCGGCATCGACTTCCACGGGCGCGTGCATAAGGCCATGGCCAAGCAGCTCATCAAGGCGCTGGAGCCATACCGCCCAATGTTCTATGAGGAGCCGGTGCTGGCCGAAAACAACGAGGCGCTGCTGGAACTGGCCCGCGTTACCAGCGTGCCGATCGCCACTGGCGAGCGTATGTACACCCGCTGGGGCTTCAAAGGCCTGCTGGCCTCGGGTGCGGTCGATATCGTCCAGCCCGATCTTAGCCACGCCGGTGGCATCTGGGAGGTACGCAAGATCGCGGCGATGGCCGAAGCCTATGATGTCGCGGTCGCGCCGCACTGCCCGCTTGGCCCGATCGCGCTGGCCGCCTCGCTTCAGCTCGATTTTTGCACGCCCAACGCCTTCATCCAAGAGCAAAGCCTGGGCATTCATTACAACCAAGGTTCGGATTTGCTCGACTACTTGGTTGATCCTGGCGTGTTCAACTACCAGTCCGGCTTTGTCGCCCGCCCGCTCGCGCCCGGTTTAGGCATCGAGATCGACGAGGCCAAGGTGCGCGAGATGGCGGCGATCGGCCACCGCTGGCGCAACCCGATCTGGCGCAACGTCGATGGTAGCGTGACCGAGTGGTAGGAAAATCTTTACCACCAAGACACCAAGAAGATAAAGATAACTTGGTGTCTTGGTGTCTTGGTGGTTAGTGCAGCTGCTTCTGCTGCTCGTCCAGGTAGTCGAGATAATCCTGGCCCACGGTTGGGCCGCCCAGGCGGTGCAGACCAGCCAGGATTTGTGCGCGGTGGTCGGTGCTGTGGTTGGCCACCTGGAGCAGCGCCTGCCAAAGTTTGATCGGCGGATCATCTTCCCAAAAATCGGGGTGGACTTCTCGCTGGAGCTGATCGGGTGTCAGGCTGTCGAGGTAGCCTAACACATAGCGCTCGATCTCATCCCACTTGGCGCGGACGCTGGCACGGGTCGGATAATCGTCGAAGCTGAGGAATTGAAGTGTCCCAGTGGCCAAAAAGGTGATCCACCACGATTCGACGCCCATGGTATGGATGCACTGGTTGCGCAGCGCGCCGATCGAGTAATCCAGCTCTTGAGTGAACTGCTCGTCGTTTAACTGCTCGACGCATGCCCAAACCTTGCGGTTGGCCCAGTAGGTATAGCGGTACAGATCGCAGAAGTAGGCAGTGTCCATGGTGCGGCTCCTTTGCTTACGCTGCCAGCGGCCCGATGTAGACGACCTCCAGCAGCATGCGGTCAGGCGTCTCGAACATGATCTGGTAGTAGGTCTGGCCCGCGCCCATGCCGAAATCGGGGCGATGGCGTGGGGTGTCGAACAGCATAGTCACGCCGCGCGCTGTTAGGTGGGCGGCTGCGGCATCGACATCGGCCTGGCGCTTTACGCCGATCGCAAAGTGGTTCGCGCCCGGCCCGTCGTAGTCGTTCTCGACCGCCTTCACATAGCCAACGAACCACAAGCTCGTGCGATTTGTGTCGCCCACGCCCAGCATTCCCTCGCCGTCGTGTAGCGTCTTCCAGCCAAGAAAGCTCATCAGATCGCGGTAGAAGGCCAGGTTTTCCGGCGCGACATTGAATTGAATGTGTGAAAGCTGCGATTGCATGCAGTATTCCCAGTAATCACGATTCCACCACCAGTGTAGAACAGGTTTGCTATACTGTCCATCAGTCAAGCGAGCGAGGGTGCGACGTATGGTTTTGTGCGCAGCGGGCGCAGGCGGGTTGAAACCCACCGCTGGGAAACAAAACGCATTTGGCGCGCTCGAACGCGCTTTAGCACGTTTTGGCGTATCAGACACCGGATTCATCCGGTGGCCGTGGTTGCGGCGCAAAACGATACGCCACACCAAGCGAACGAAAACAGGAGCGACACCATGAGCACCGGCGATCTACCGATGATGCTGTTTGCCCACGCTGCGGATTGGGAAATCTGGCTGGCTGCACACCAGACCAGTTCGCCGGGCGTCTGGCTGCAATTGGCCAAGAAACACGGCCCAATCAGCTCGGCCAGCTATGCCGAGGCGTTGGACGTAGCACTGTGCTACGGCTGGATCGACAGCCAGAAGCGGGCCTACGACGAAGCAAGCTGGCTTCAGAAGTTTAGCAGGCGCGGCCCAAAGAGCATTTGGTCGCAGATCAACCGCGACCATGTGGCACGACTGACCGAGAGCGGGCGGATGCAGCCAAGCGGCATGGCCGCAGTTGCTAGCGCCAAGCAGGACGGGCGCTGGGACGCAGCCTATGCCGGGCAGTCCAGCGCAACCATTCCAGACGATCTTCAGGCCGCGCTCGCCGCGAACCCGGCGGCCAGCGCATTCTTTGCCACACTGAACAGTGCCAACCGCTACGCGATTATTTTCCGGGTGACGACCGTGAAAAAACCCGAGACGCGGGCCAGAAATATTCAGAAGTTCGTCGCCATGCTGGAACGGGGCGAGCTGATTCATCAATAATAGGACTTACGCAGTTGCCCAAGCGTTTTCATTTCGCCTGCGGCGGGCAAGGAACTAA
>JACMIM010000259.1 GCA_014381165.1 Roseiflexaceae bacterium | reverse complement strand
GGTCGAGGCTGCCAACAAGGTTTCTGAGGGCGGCGAGACTACGGCGGATCTGATCGCCAAGCGCAAAGTGCAGCTGGTGATCAGCACGCCGCTGGGCCAGCGCGCCTACACCGATGGCCAGGCGCTGCGCGCAGCCGCCATCCGCCACGGCGTCATGCTGATCACCACACTAACCGGCGCAGCGGCCACGGTCAGCGCCATTCGCGCGCTCAAGGCCAGCGAGCTGAAGGTGCGCTCGCTCCAAGAGCACCACGGCATCCGTCCATCGTAAGGGCATTGTGAGGACAGGCACGGCCTGCCCTGCCGCGACAAGATATTCCTTTTCTCCCGCGGAGGGCAGGGAAAATAACCAGCATTGTTTCGCGTTTTGGGGCAAAGCGCCAAAACGCGAAACAAAAAAGACAGCTATTCCATGCTGCCGCAGGCCGAAGACGCCAACTGCGTAACTCCCAATATCTATGAAAAATCTTCTGACCGCACAATCGCTCGACCTAGAGCAGCTCCAGCGCATCGCCCAGCCAAAGGCTGTCGAGGGCGGCGAGGAGGATTACGTCGCCGGTCGTGTCGCCATCACCACGGTCGAGGCGAACTCGGCCCAGCTGACCGTGGCCGACCTACGTAGCGGCAAGCCCTGCCAGGTCGGCATCATGAACCACGGCCATCAGATCACGCTCAGCTGCACCTGCCGCGATTCCTACCTGTGGGTGCCCTGCCGCCACCGCTACGCCGCAGCGCTGGCCCTACGCGAATACTTGACCGCGCATCCGCCGAAAATCTGGAAGCATGTGCTCGACCAGGGCGCTGCCGCCGCGCCGCGCCGCGCCGCCAGCCACAACGCCCTGCTGCTGTTCAGCCTCCAAGATCAGGATGGCGGCTGGAGCATCGCCGCCTACGCGCTGAACGCCCGCCACCTGGAATCCGACCCGCGCGACCGCGCCGCCGTGACCGCCGAGATCGAGCGGCGTGGCTTCAGCCGCGAGGCCAAGGCGGTGCGCCAGCGCGTTAGCCACACCAGCTATCCGCTGGCCAATTCGGATGAGATCACCGTGGCCAATCTGCTGGCCAATGCCTTCGGCGGCTACTATTATGGCAGCCATCACTACGAGGTCGTGCTGCCATACCTCAGCCACTGCCTGGTGTTTGCTGGCGACACCGGCGAACCGCTCCAGCAGCTGCTGCATGTCCACGCGCAGCCGGGCGCGCTGGAGGCTCAGCTCAAGCAGACCAAGAAGGGCTTGCAGGTCAGCGCCCAGATTGTAGCGGGCGACCAGCGGATCGTGATCAAGCCACGTGAGCTGATGGTACTGGCCCGCGATCCGCTCTGGCTGCTGCACGACAGCGAAATCGTGCAAGTGGGCATGGTCGATGGCGTGGCTGCGGCGCTGCTCGACAACCCCAGCCTGCTGATCCCGCCCGAGGACACCGAGGAGTTCTTCGACCAGTATCTGCTGCCGATCTCCGAGCGGGTCAAAGTCAGTGGCGACATGATCGAATGGATCGAGTTGCCGCCCCGCGAGCCGCAGCCACGCCTGTACCTGAGCGAGCAGGCGGGCGCGCTCCAGGCCGAGCTGCGTTTCGCCTATGGCGAGCACGAGGTGCGGCACGAGAAGAGCACGCCGGCCCACAGTGTGCGGCGCGTTGCTGGCACCACCAGCTTCGCCAAGATCGCGCGCGACGCTGCCCGCGAGCAAGAGCTGGCCGCCTCGATCAACAGCGCCTACGGCTTCAAGAAGGGCACTGAGCCGCATATTCTGCCGCTGCGAGCGAGCACCCAGCCGATCGACTTTCTGCTGCACCAGGTGCCCAAGCTGGCCGAAAAGGGCTTTGAGATTTTTGGTGAGGAAGCGCTGGTTTCGGCCAAAGTCAACCGCAACAAGCCTAGCATCTCGTTCAAAGTCAACAGCGGCATCGACTGGTTCGACGTGACGGCGGAGGTCAGCTATGGCGACTTGCAGGTGGCGCTGAAGGATATCCGCCAGGCGATCAAAAAGCGCGAGAAGTTCGTCAAGCTGGCCGATGGATCGATCGGCGCGCTGCCCGAGGAATTCGTCGAGAAGTATCGCCACATCTTCAACATGGGCCAGGAGGCCGGCGCGGGCGCGTTGCGCTTCAACCAGACCCAGCTGACGCTGATCGACCAGCTGCTTAGCGAGGCCGATCAATCCAGCACCGACGCCGAGTTCGAGCGGCGGCGCGAGCGGCTGCGCAACTTCGAGCAGATCAGGCCCCAGCCGCTGCCGCCAGGGTTCACCGGTGAGCTGCGGCCATACCAGAAGTTCGGCTACGACTGGCTGCATTTTCTGCAAGAGTATAACTTCGGCGGCTGTTTGGCGGATGATATGGGTACAGGGAAAACCGTAAGCACGCTGGCCTTTCTCGAATCGGTCTACGACCGCGACAACGACGCGGCAGCCACGCTGATCGTCATGCCGCGCTCACTGCTGTTCAACTGGCAGCGCGAGGCCGCCAAGTTCACGCCCAACTTAGCAGTGTATGTGCATGCCGACGCTGGGCGCATCACCACGTCGCAGGCCTTCGACGAGCACGATCTTGTGCTGACGACCTACGGCACCATGCTGCGCGATGTCGAGCTGCTGCGCCAGTATGAGTTCCACCACATCATTCTGGACGAGTCGCAGGCGATCAAGAACCCAGTTGCCGAGACCTCGAAGGCGGCGCGGCTGCTGCGCGGCAAGCACCGCCTGGCGCTGACCGGCACGCCGATCGAGAATTCGACTGGCGAGCTGTGGTCGCAGTTCGCCTTTCTCAATCCCGGCCTGCTGGGCAGCCTGGAATACTTCCGCAACGAGTTCGTGACGCCGATCGAGCGCCACCAGGATGGTGATACCGCCCAGTTCCTGCGCCGCATGGTCTTTCCATTCATCCTGCGCCGCACGAAAGACCAGGTCGCCAAAGATCTGCCGCCGCGTACCGAGGAAGTGGTGATCTGCGACATGGAGCCAGCCCAGCGCAAGGTCTACCTCAAGCAGCGCGACGTATACCGCGCCAAGCTGCTCGGCCTGCTGAACGATGGCGGCGGCATGGAGGCGGCGCGCATGCAGATTCTGGAGGGGCTGCTGCGGCTGCGTCAGATCAGCAACCACCCCCGGCTCGCCGACGCCAAGTACAAGGGCGGCTCCGGCAAGTTCGAGCTGCTGCTGGAAACACTCGAGACGCTGCAAGCCGAGGGCCACCGCGCGCTGGTGTTCTCGCAGTTTGTGCAGATGCTAACGATTGTGCGCGAGGCGCTGGACGCGCGCGGGGTGCCATATGCCTACCTGGACGGCCAAACCAAAAACCGCCAGGAGCAGGTCGATCGCTTTCAGAACGACGACGCACTGCCGTTCTTTCTGATCAGCCTGAAGGCCGGCGGCGTGGGATTGAACCTGACCGCCACCGATTATGTGATTCATATCGACCCGTGGTGGAACCCGGCCGCCGAGCAGCAGGCCACCGACCGCACGCACCGGATTGGCCAGGATAAGCCGGTGTTCGTGACCAAGCTGATATCCCGCGACACGGTCGAGGAGAAGATTCTCCAGCTCCAGCAGCGTAAGCGCGACCTGGTCGATCAGATTATCAGCGCCGAGGGCGGCGTGTTCAAGGCGCTGACCCGAGAGGACGTGGAGCTGCTGTTTAGCTAGCGGATGTGGGGCGGAGTCGCGCGGGCGCGGCGTGCCTCCGGCGTGG
>JACMIM010000258.1 GCA_014381165.1 Roseiflexaceae bacterium | reverse complement strand
TGGTACGTGCCGCCATTTTGCATGCGCTGGAAAATAACCTGCCTTCTGTTACGCTGGTGCACAAGGGCAATATCATGAAGTACACCGAGGGTGCGTTCCGCGATTGGGGCTATGAATTGGCCAAGCGCGAGTTCGGCGCGGTCGAGATCGACGGCGGGCCGTGGTGCAAGCTGCCCAATGGCACCGTGATCAAGGACGCGATCGCCGACATCACGCTACAACAGGTGTTGACCCGCCCCGAGGACTTCGACGTGATCGCCACGCTCAACCTGAATGGCGATTATCTGTCCGATGCGCTAGCCGCGCAGGTCGGCGGCATTGGCATCGCGCCCGGCGGCAATATCAACTACATCACCGGCCACGCGATTTTTGAGGCCACCCACGGTACCGCGCCCAAATACGCCAACCTCGACAAGGTCAACCCCTGCTCGGTCATCCTTTCCGGCGAGATGATGTTCCGCTACCTGGGCTGGGGCGAGGTGGCCGACATGCTGATCCGCAGCATCGAAACCACGATCGGCCAGAAAATCGTCACCTACGATTTCGCCCGCCAGATGGACGGCGCGACCGAAGTTTCGACCAGCAAGTTCGCCGACACGCTGATCGGCAACATGTGAACATCACGATCATTGGCGCGGGCGCGATCGGGCTGCTGGTGGCGGCGCGGCTGGCCGAATCAGGCGGCAACCGTGTGGCGCTGCTGGCCCGCTCGAATGCGCCGCAGCTCGCCGCCGCTGGCATTGCGCTGCATGAGGCGGGCGCAACCCGGCACGTTCACACGGTCGAGGTATTCGCCGATCCGTCCACGCCACCGTTTCGGCCTGAACTGGCGGTGCTATGCGTCAAGGGCTATGACACCGAGGGCGTGCTGCCGGCACTCGACGCCATCGGCGCAGCCTTTGTACTGACCTTGCAGAACGGCATTGGCCACGAGGAACGGTTGATAGCCCACTACGGGCCAGCGCGCGTGATCAGCGGCGCGATCACCACATCGGTCGAGGTCGATGGGCCAGCGGGCATTACAGTCACCAAAAGCGGCGGGATTGGCATTGCGCCAATTGGCGGCCCGCCGGTCGATCATGTCGCCCAGCCGTTCGCGCGCGCGGGCTTCGAGACCCGCGTGGTTGGCAATTACGCGGCCATGAAGTGGTCGAAGGCGCTGCTGAACATGCTGGGCAATGCCAGCGCCGCCATTCTGGATATGTCGGTGGCCGACGTGTATGCCGATGACCGGCTGGTTGCGCTGGAGCGGCGCGCATTTCTGGAGGCGCTGGCGGTGATGGACAAGCGCGGGCTGCGGCCGGTCAATCTGCCGCGCTACCCAGCGGCCCCACTGGCCCAGGCCATGCGCTTTCTGCCCGCGCCGCTGCTGTACGCCGTGCTACGCAGGACAGTTGCGGGCGGGCGCGGTGGCAAGCTGCCTTCGCTGCTAATCGAGCTGCGCCGTGGCAACCCGCGCTCCGAGGGCGCGTTTTTGTATGGCGCGGTCGCCGAGGAAGCCGTGCGCGTGGGCGTGGCGGCCCCGGTGAACGCCGCGCTCTGGCGCACCCTGCACGGCATCGCTAGCGGCAGCATCGCCTGGGATGAATACCGCCATAAGCCGGATCGGCTGCTGCAAGCGGCCAGTCAACCGAGCAGTTAACCACGAAGAACACGAAGAGCGCGAAGGCCAGACAGAAGCAAGGCCGGGCGGGCGAGCGGCTAACTATTTTCTCCGGTTTCGCGCTCTTCGCGCTCTTCGCGGTAGTATTTCAGGTGGTTTATCTCTCTGGCTTCGTGTCCTTCATGCCCTTCGTGTTCTTTGTGGTTATCGAGTTGCTTGTCCGAAGGAGGACGAGATGACAACACAACAGCTGTTGCTCACCCTGGGGATGATGGCGGTCGGCTACCTGGCCGGGTCGATTCCGTTCAGCTTTATCGTGGCGCGCGCGCGCGGCGTCGATCTGCGCACGGTGGGCAGCGGCAATGTGGGCGGCTCGAACGTCTGGCGCAACGTCGGCTTCGGGCCGTTCGTGCTGGCCGCCGGTGGCGACCTACTCAAAGGCACCTTGCCAACGTTGGCGGCCATGCAGTTGGGCCTGCCGCCACTGGCGGTGGTGCTCACCGGTGTGGGCGCGATACTCGGCCACACCTTTCCAGTCTGGCTCGGCTTCAAAGGCGGCAAGGCTGTGGCCACCTCGGGCGGCGTCATCCTGGCGCTTTCGCCACTGCTGCTGCTGATCGCATTCCTGACCTGGGCAGTGGTGTTTGCAATCGCCCGCATGTCCTCGGTCGCCTCGCTCACTGCCTCGCTGGTGGTTGCGATCTCCGCGACCATTTTTTACCTGCGCGGCACGTTCGACCTGACCTACACGCTGTTTGTTTGGCTGGCGATCGCGGCGATCTTCTATCTTCACCGTGAGAACATCAAGCGAATTCTGGCGGGCAAGGAAAGCCGGTTCCAGAAGCTGTTCTGAGGGCTGAGGGCTAAGGGCTGAGGGCTGAGGAGGGGCCTGAGGCTAAGGGCTGAGGGCTAAGGGCTGAGGGCTGAGGAGGGCTGAGGGTTGAGGGCTAAGGGCTGAGGGCTGAGGAGGGCCTGAGGGCTGAAGATAGCTGTCCGTAGTTCAGTTCCCGGCAATTCGACGGCGGAGCTTTAGCACGGCGGATGTCAACATAGCAGTGAGCTGCTGTGTTTCATCGAGTAGGGGCGCACAAGCTGCGGACGGTGCAAGTTGTGCGTCAATAAGCAACTCAATCCAATAAGCCGTCTCATCAAGTTCCTGAATGCAAATATTGAACTTAGCAGCTACCTCAGCATCACTCCGCCCTCTGCTTCCTTCACGGTAATTCGCACCGACTGACGTACCAGAACGCAGCATCTGGCGACCCAAAATCTGAGCCTCCTGCTGTTTAGACAGCGAGCTGTAAAGCGCAATAATTTGCAGTGCGTATGCCTTTGTTCTCGCCCGCAAAGGCGAATCTTGCTGTGTCACTTCACTTCAACCTTTCGTCTTTAGCCCTCAGCCCTCAGCCCTCAGCCCTGGTTCTAGCCCTCAGCCCTCAGCCCTCAGCCCTTGTTTTAGCCCTCGCCACAGTCCGGCCCCACCTCCGGCGCGAGTGCGCACGAAGCATCCAGATCTTGGCCCCAGCCCTGGCCGCCGCTGTCCTTGCGGACTTTGTAGCGGTTGTACAGCACCACCGCGCGGGCTTGATCATTGAGCGTGCCGGGCGGCAGCTGCTCATACAGTTCCAGCGCCTGGCTGTAGGCTTCGAACGCACCGTTGAAATCGCCCTGAGTGTACAGCACGCGGCCCTGATTGGTCAGCGCCTGGGCGCGTGCAGCCAATGGCGTGCTTGCGTCGCGCTCGATCCGGCGCGAGGCCTCCAGCGATGCAGCGGCGGCATCGGCCTGAGCAGGTGCGCCGGCATTGAGCACCACCCGGTCGGCTCCAGCACGGCTGACCAGCAGCAGAAACGTTGGCAGGGCGCTTTGGGCAACATAGACGACGCCCACCGCCAGCACCAGCGCCACCACCGCCACGCGCAACGCACGGCTAGAAAGCGCCAGCATCACCGAAAGTGAGTAGCCAAATACCAGCGCACCAGTGATAATGAGGCCAAAGTTGAGCGGTGGCACGCGCGGCACCAGGCCAGCCACGCCCACCGCCACCATGGCCGCGCCCACCACCGCTGCGGCGTAGGGGTAGTAATCGCGGATGTTTAGCTCCTGGCGGAATGAGAGCGGATTAAGCGCCAGCCAGTAGGCCATAGGAATCATCAGGAGCAGCCCGCTGAACGCAAGCAGCGAGAGCGCCGCATACACATACGGCGGCAGCAGCGCGACCAGCCACTGCGCCCAGGCGTTCTGCGACCCAATAAACAGCACAAGCAACGCCAAGCCAAGCAGCGACGCCAAGCCAGGAAGGCTGCGGACAACCGTATAGCCAAAATTTTCTGGCCGCACCGGGCTGCCACCTGACTGCAGGTGTATGTCGATATCTTCCTGGAGGCTGAGATACCAGCCAGTGATGCCGTCGATTCGCAAATCCTCGCCGGCCTGGCTTTCAAGAAACGCGCCCGACAGCAGCGAGACTGGCCTAGTCCACAGGCAACGTTCGATCCGCAGCCAGCGGGCAACCTCGTTCCAACCGAACTGCTGGGCCTGCGCGCCGCGAAAATCATAGCGCGAGATTCCATCGGCATCGGTCACAAAGTAATCGGGCTGCTCGCGGTCGAGGTCGCCGAGCGGCACAAACGTGATCACTGCCGTGGCCACCAGTGCATAGATGGCGCTGTAGGCCACCAGTAGTACCAGCACAATGCCCAAGGCCAGCCAGGGGTCGATCATCGTCTGGAGCGAGGCTAGGTCGGCCACCTGCGCGATCGATTCACGCGGCGCGACCACCGCCACCACCAACATGGCTAGCGGCAACGCCAGCACCGACAACACACGCAGCAGTGGCAGCTGCGAACTCGGGAAACGCGCTACATAGCGTTTAATCGGCTCGGCTGCCAGCACCGCGCCGATCTGCCGCGACCACTCGCCTGGGCCGACCTGCCGCCGCAGCACGCGCAGATCGTACAGCGTCAGCTCGCGAATGGCCACCGATTTGAGTGGACGGAAGCGCTCTAGGCATTCACGGTAAATTGCTAAAGCGGCTGGTGTATCGCCGGCACGCGCCGCCGCCCGCCCGTTCAGCGCCAGGGCTGCGGCCTCACGGCGGGCATCGCCAACCTCGCGAAAGCGCCGCAGGATCGATTCGATCAGCGGTTGGGCCTGCGTCATCTGGCCAGTGTCGACCAGCGCCGCCGCACGCACCCATTCCACCCAAGCGCGGCGGTATGGATCGAGCGCCGCCGGACGCGCCAGGGTCTGATCGATCTGGCGCAGTGCCTCGGCAGGATGGCCAAATAGCCTGGTGAGATCGGCAATCTGTCGCTCGGCCCGCAGCATGCCCGTATCATCGCCAAGCTGCTCGAACGCGGCATAGGCCTTTTTGTAGCAAGCCTCGGCGGTGCGGTACAGCCAGACCAGCGTCCAGTTACGGTAGGAAGCCAGGTAACGCGGCAGCGGCAGGCGTGCGCCGATTGGCCGCAGGAACAGCACGATCACAAAGAAGGGCAGTGAAAGCAGCCAGGTCCACAGTTCACCCAGCTTGCGCCAGAAGCGGTTGAGCGGATAGGCCGGAATGTGCCAGCCACCCGTGCTGAGGCCAAGCTCCTGATAGGCCTCGCCCAACAGCCGCCACATCTCGGCGGCCTCCTGCGCCTGGTTCTGGGTTTCGAACGCCAGCTGCGCCTTGCGGTACTGCTCAGTCGCCTGCACCCAGCGCGATGTCTCGGTGTAGACCTCGCCAAGTGTTTGGCGCACCCGCGCCATCAGCAGCGGCTCGCCCGCCGCATCGAGCAGCAGCGAATCCAACTGCAACTCGGCTCCTGCGAGGTCAAGCGCTGCCCGGTCGAGCCGCGCACGCATGAAGCGCACATGCAAGCGGGCCTGCGCGTCAAGTGGCACATTGCGCGTCAGGTGCAGCAGCGCCTCGGCCTCGCCCAGGCGGTGGGCCACTTCAGCCTGCGCAAACGCCTGTTCGAGTTCGATCATACCTGTGGCGGGGTCGGCCATCAGCGCGTGGTAGAGCGCCTCGCGCTGCAACAAATCCCACTCGCCGGTTTCGCTCACACTGACTGTCGTGTTGGCAGGGCCTTTTGGCAGCGTGCGCTGCGGCCTAATTGCGGCGGCGCGCTCGCGGAAATAGGCCGCCAACTGGCGGTTCCACTCGCGCAGCTCCTCCAGCCGTTGCGAAGGCCACTCGGCCAGCAGAATCTCGCGCACTTCATCGTGATAGGCGTAGCGCCCACCGTCGATCTGGCGCACAAAACTGTAGGCGCGCAGCAACTCCAGCACGCGGTCGTTGCCCTCGGCGCTGCCACGCAGCAGCGCAAGCACACCCAGATCGAACCAGCGCGGAATCGCGCAGCGGCGCAGCACCTCGGCCTGGCGCGGCCCAGCATCGCTCAGGATGCGCCGCACCGATGCGCCGATCAGCTCCTGCGGAAACGCCGCCACCATGCGCAACAACGGGTCGGTGATCGACGTAATTTCGCTGGTCAGCTCCGAGCGCGCACCAGCAATAGTCTGTCCAGCTGCCACGAGTTCTGGCTGCGCGGGCAGCAGCGCACGGCCGCACGCCCGGCAGAACTTCGCATCGCCGTCGTTGGTCGCGCCACAGTTGGGACAGGTTGTATCGTCAGTATCTGACATATTTATAAAGATTAGGAGTTACTCAGTTGCCGCAGCGCTTTCATTACGCCTGCGGCGGGCAAACAAATAATAAATAATTGTTTCGGTTTTTAGCGCTTTGCGCCAAAAACCGAAACAAAAAAGACATAGCTTCCCTGCTGCCGCAGGCGGAAGACGCAAATTGCGTAAGTCATAATGATAAAGACCAAAATTATGGACAGTTACCACTCGTCGTCGGCTACTGGCGTGTTGGCCTGCTCCAGGTTATCGCCAATCAGGCCCAGCACCGAGGGGTTGCCGCCGATCGCCTGACACAGGCGTGCCAGCTCGGTATCGGTAATTATACCCAATCCGCGCCGCTCGCGCAGGTAGACGCCCACATCATCACAGGTCAGCGGCTCCAGCTGAATTGTGCCGAGTAGTGTGTTCCACTCGACCTCGAATTCTGGCGCGCTGCGTCCAGCCAGCACCACAACCACCTGCGTCAGTTCGCCCGTGCGAATCCGCCGCAGCAACTCCTCGACGACCCAGCGGTGCGCCGGGCTACTAGCCCAGTTGCGCTCGTCGTCGGCGAGTTGCTCATAGCTATCGAACAAAAACACCACCCGCGATTGCGCCGTCAGCTCGGCCAGGCACCTGAAGAACACACGGTTGATGCGGTCTTCGAGCGCCCGCCGAATCAGCGGATCGTTGGTGTTGATCGCAAACTGGTTGCCCGAAACCGTGATGTTGCCCTGATTGACATTGACCGAACCAGCGACCGTCGCCCCGCTCACGTCGATGTCGATTGGCGCTGCTGCCGCGCCCTGTAGATCGATGTTAATCTGCGGTGTGGCCGCGTCAAGAATGGCCTGATCGAGCGCGGCGAACAACTGCGTGCCAAGCAGATCGCGGCTTTTGAGCACCAGCGTAAGCGTGTCGTAGGCTTGCCCATCCGAAAAGTCGATCCGCGCCACCGGCAGTCCACGCGCACGGGCCTGCTCCTCATACGTGCGCAGCACCCAACTTTTGCCCATGCCCGTGCCAGCGGTCAGCACCATAACACGGCGCTGGGTCTGGCCATCCATCATCTTGCGAAAGGCGTCCATCTGGCGGGTGCGATCCACAAACAGTTCTCGCAGTGGTCGTGACATGATGTATCACTCTGAAACAGCGGCTCAACAGGATCATACCATAGCTGTAGCAGCAGGCGGGTTCAAACCCGCTGCTGCTCAGGGCCATGTCAAAGTCCGATTGTCATCCGCAGATGACGCAGATTTCACAGATTGTTTTCCGGGGTCTATGGAATCTGCGTAATCTGCGGATAATTTTTCACGCTGTAGCGACGTTGACATGACCCTGGCTGCTGCTACGCAAAACGCGCTGAAGCGCGTTGGACACGGTTGAACGCGCTTCAGCACGTTTCGGCATAGCAGACGCCGAATTCATCCGGCGGCCGTGGTGGCGGCGCAATAGGTTCGATCCCACCCGTTGCTCGGCTAATGGCATCGCTACACCACCGGTCGGCGTCCCAGCCGCACCAGCGCATTCACGGTGCCGATGCCCGCCGCCAGCGCCATCACAATGATGATCGTGCGCACAAATCCCTCCGACCCTGCCGCGTAGTCGTCGGCGGCGAAGTCGAGCAGCGCGCGAAACGCCGCCGCGCCCGGCACCAGCGGCAGAAAGCCAGGGATCGAAAACATCGAGGTGGGCATGCGCAAAACCCGCGCAAGCAACTCAGACAGCAGGCTGATCATCAGGCCAGCCAGAAAGGCCGCCGCGCCGCTCGGCAGGCCAGCCAGCCCAGCCAGGCGGTACACCGCGTAGCCAGCGCCGCCAACCAGCGCCGCCGGCAGCAGCACGCGGTATGGCACATCGAACATGATCGCAAAGCCAGCTGTGGCCAGCGCCGCCAGCGGCACCGCCAATAGCAGCAGGTCGAGCCGGCCTGGCGTAAAGTCGATCTGGGCTTGGGTTAGCAGCAGCATCGCCCACAGCCCAGCCGCGATCGCCACGACCAGCAGCACTGCCGAAGCCAGCCTCGCCACGCCCGAAACTGTATCGCCGCGAAACAGATCGGCTATCGAGCTGACCATTGGCACACCGGGGACGAGAAACAGCACCGACGCGCTGATCGCCGGGGCCGCGAATTGCGCGCCCGCCAGGGT
>JACMIM010000257.1 GCA_014381165.1 Roseiflexaceae bacterium | reverse complement strand
GAAGAACGAAGAGCACAAAGAGCACGAAGAAAAATACGCTTTTTGTTTTTCCGAGCTTCGTGTTCTTCGTGGTTATTTTGCTACGCCTGTATCGCGGCGATCTGCGAGCGGCGGAAGGCCACCACAGTGCGTGCGGCGCTGTCGGGGTAGGCTCCGCGCTCGAACAACGCACCATCGTAGCCCTGCTGGTCGAGCCACCACTCAATCGCCGCGTCGGTGCCCAGATCAAGGCCAAGCTTAGCGGCCTCGGCACGCATGCTGCGCTGGAGCCGCGCCCACTGGCCGATCGCAACCACCAGCGGATTGTGGATCAGCACGCGGTACAGCTGGTTGCTCGAAAAACCAGCAAAACGTAGCACTTGCACTGAAAGCGCAAGCTGCTCCAGCAGCAGGCCGCGCCCCACCGGCGTGCGCTGCTGCGCTGCGTTCAACAACAGAAATTGGCCGTGGATTTTACCAGCAAGCGACCATATCTCGGCATTGTTAGGCGGCAGCCACCCAATCGCCTCGTCGTAGTCGGACACACGCGGCACGCGCGGCGGTGCCATCAGCTGAATATCTGGCAGTGGCATGGTGCAACGGCGGCCCTCGGCATCGACCCAATGCGCGTCGAGCACCTCCATCGGTGCGTCGGTGCCAACGCGGTAGGTGAAGCCGCGGCGCGTGCGGCCCTCCTCGGCACCTGACGAGGCGCGAATGCGCACGCGCAGGCGCAGACCTTGGCCGTGGCCATGGGACGGAAACCATTCGCGCACCGTTTCGAAGTTGAACAGCGTGCTGCCATCTTGCGGGGTAGCGGCGGTCTTTTGCCAGCCATCGCTGGTGGTGGCGCTCCAGCCGCCGACAATCGCGCGCAGCGGCGCATACACCGCCAGCACACGGTCGGCACCCGGCGGCGTATCGAGCATCCACAGGCCCGGCGGCACAGCCGTGCTCGTTCCCAGGCGCACCGTGCCGCCAACAACTGCTTGTTCGACCCTGGCATTTGCCAGCCGCACCGTCGCCCCTGTGACTGCTGCAGTCGCCTGCACAGGCTCAAGCAAACGAGCGCCTGCACTGGTAACTGAAGCACGGCGTACTGCTGCGCCGCAGACAATGCAGAAACGCGGGTCGTTCGGCGGTAATTGCTCGCCACAACTGGTACAAAATGTTGGCATTGGGATGTGTTACGTGTGAGCCCGGCGCTGAAGCAACCCCGGCGCTGAAGTGCCGGTCTATTGGGACTGGATTCTGGCTAGTTGCGTTTGCGGGCACGGCGTTTGTTGCGGCGTCCAGACGAGGTCTGCGAAGGGGGGCGCTCGCTGCTCGTGGCTACCGGCGGGCGAGTGTCGCTGCTGGGTAGCGAGGGCTTGCGGCGCGCGGTGATCAGCACAAACAGGCCACCGGTCGCGACGACAATCACCACAAGCATCATGATAATCGAAATGGTTGTCATTTGTGCGCTCCAAAACGCAAGTTCAAGACAATACTATTAGGAGTTACGCAGTTGCCCAAGCGTTTTCATGTCGCCTGCGGCGGGCAAGGAAATAACG
>JACMIM010000256.1 GCA_014381165.1 Roseiflexaceae bacterium | reverse complement strand
CCCACCGCGGTTTGTCGGGGGGTGTGTGGGGGGGGGTGTGGGGTTGTCGCCCCCACCCCCGCGCCGGTACACCTACCGGTCGTCGTGCAGCGTGGCGCGGAAGCTGGCGGCCGCCGCGCGTAGCGCCGTGCCGAAGCGCGCCGCCTTGTGAACCATAAAGCTGATTGGCCCCACGCCCTCGGTTCCTGGCCGGCGTAGGTAGCGGCTCGCGCCCACCACCACCGACAGCGCCATCACAAAGCCGATCGCCGTGCCCGCTGCCGATCCGGTCGGCTGGCTGGCATTGCGTGTGGCGTCGATGTTGAGCGCATTCATCATACCAAAGAACATGTCGGTGTTGTCATGGTAGCCACGGAAATAGGCCGAGCCAGGGCCGCTGGCAAACATCGGCGTGTCGTCGACCGAGTGAACCTCGGTGCCACTGTTGCGCGGAATATTCGCGCCAATCAGCACGCCCTGTGGGTCGCGGGCCGGGTTGGGCACAAAGCGCGTGACGCCCTGCGCCGCATTTGGATCCTGAATGGTCGGGCTGAGTGGTCGCGGGTTGAACAGAAAGTCGTCGCGATACTCTGGGTGGTTCGCAAAGCCGACTGCCAGCGTGCGGCTCGGCGACCAACTGTCTGGGAACTTGTCGCCATCACGGTCGACATAGGTTGGAAAGCGTGCCTGATCGTAGGTGCCAATGCCGTCCGGGTTGCCAGGGCCTTTGGTTGTGTCATAGGTGCCATACACCGAAATCGAGTGGCCATGGTCGGCCACTACGACAACCAGTGTGTCACTGCGCTGCGCTGCAAAGCCCTTGACCACCGCCAGCGATTGGTCGAACTCGATCAGGTCGGCGGTGCCACGCTCCCAGTCCATTGGGTGGTACTGCTTGTCGACCGAACCAGCCTCGATCATCAGGAAGAAGCCGTTCTGCCGCCCGTTCGGCGTGTTAGCAAGCACGTCCAGCGATTTCTGGGTCATCTCGATCAGTGAGGGCTGGTCGGTGTATGGCCCGAGCACCGCCGGGTCGCGGGTCTGCGCGCGGTCGATATACACGTTCATGTTGCTGGGGTGGAATAGGCCCAGCAGCCGCTCCGGCGTGCCAGCAGCATTCATCTCGGCGCGGTTGGCCACCAGCGTGTAGCCGGCGTCGCGGAATTGCTTCAGCACATCGCGCTCGTCGGTGCGGCGCGAGCCGGCCGTCGATTTGGGAATGAAGTAGGCCGCGCCCCCGCCCATGAGCACCTCAGGCTTGCGCTCGAACATCTGGTCGATGATCGGCTGGTAGTCGCTGCGTCGGCGGGTGTAGGCGATCATCGCGGCCGGCGTGGCGTCCTCAATCTCAGCCGTCGAGACGATGCCGATCGCCATGTTGCGTGTGCGCTTGAGGATATCGACGATATGCTCGACGCGCGGGTCATCTTCGGTACTGGTAGTGTTATCCTCATAGATGTTCATGGCATTGACCACGCCCTTTTGGCCGCTGGCGAAGGCCGCCGCCGAGTTGGCCGAGTCAGTCGCGATCGAGTCGTAGCCGCTGGTGGAGAAATAGCCGGTCGCCTCCATGCGATCCATTTCCAGCAACTCGTTGTACTTGCCCTCGGTCTGCCCGCGCGAAGTCAGCCGCGCGATCGTCAGTGATGGCCAGGACATGCCATCGGCGATCATCAGCACCACATTCTTGGCCGGGCGTCCATTGGCCTGTGGCCGCACGACCTCGTAGCTCACACTGCGTTTGGCTGGCCCAGCCTCGACATAGATGTCGTACTTGCCGGCCTGGTTGAGCGACACGCCGCGCCATGTCAGCTCGGCGCTGTTGACGGCAACATTCGTTTTGGTCGGCTCCTTGCCAAACACTTGGCTAGCCGGTGTGCCGTTGATCAGCACAGTGTACGCGCCAGCATCGGAGTTGCTGGCAAGCGCGCCACTCACTTCTACGCGGAAGTCGAAGCGCTGGCCGGCCAACAGGCGGGCACGGTTGATCGGCAGGATGCGAATGTTGACACCGCCCTGCTCGCGCGGCGCAGCGGCAGTGAACCCGATCGGGGCGAACAGAACGGCGAGCATGGCGATAAGACCGAGCGCGGTAAATCGACTGACGTGCGCGCGCACGCCACCATGGACTACACGACGTGGCATAGCCAGGCCTCCTTTTATCTTCCTCACACGGATGCTTAAATAATCAATTGTTATGATTATCTACGTATGGTCTTCTGTTTAAGAAAAGGTTAAGCTCGTTTGATCTCCCATCTAACAATCCCGGCAAACCCACTATCCTAGCGCTCCAGCCGACAGCCGCACGGCTGAAGCCGCTGCCTGGGGTTACGAAGCCCGCCTGCGCGGGCTACAACGCCGTTCAGCCCGCGTAGGTGGGCTTCGTACTACTAGCCCGGCGCTTCAGCGCCGGGATGAACGGTGTTGTATGGTGCTGCCGCATACGCTACAATAGCGCCATGAGCGAGCGAACAACCTCGAGACAGCTATACGCGCTGACCTATCTAGCACGCGCGGCTGGTGCGCTTGCGCTTGGTGCAGCAGCAGTGACTGTCGGCGCGGCATTCTATGCCATCGAGCGCATGAACAAGCGGCCACAGCCGGCTTGGTTGTCGGAGTATACCTTCACGCCATTTGAAACTCAGGTCGAGGGCTACGAAGACATAATGTTGACTACCGAGGATGGCGTGCGCCTGAGTGGCTGGTGGCTGCCGCGTTCCGATTCCGACCGCGTGGTGATTGGGCTGGCTGGCCACCACGGCGGCAAGCCCGACATGCTTGGCATTGGCAGTGCGCTCTGGCGGGCTGGCAACAATGTGCTGATCTTCGATTGGCGCTCGCGCGGGCAAAGCGATGTCGTCCAGCACTCGCTGGCCTTTTACGAGTTGCGCGATGCCGAGGCCGCTTTGCGCTACGCCACGCAGCGCCTGCCTGCTGCGCGCCTCGGCCTGATTGGCTTCTCGATGGGCGCGTCGGTCGCCCTGCTGCTGGCCGCGAAATACCCCGAGGTGCGTGCCGTCGTCGCCGATAGCCCGTTCACCGGCATCCGCGAGGTGATCGAGCATAATGCCCAGGCCCGCCGCCTGCCAACCCGGCTGGTCGTGCCGCTGGCCGATCTGCTCAATGGCGCACGCTATGGCTACCGCTTCGGCGCAGTGCGCCCAGTCGATGTTGTACACGAGATCAGCCCGCGCCCGCTCTTTCTGATTCAT
>JACMIM010000255.1 GCA_014381165.1 Roseiflexaceae bacterium | reverse complement strand
GCCGCTCGCCACGCCGCCGCAAACGACTTTGAGTTATGACGAAGCACGCGAGATCGTGCTAGCTGCGTTGGTGCCACTTGGGCAAGAATACACCGATGTGCTGCGCTGCGGGCTTTATGAGGAGCGCTGGGCCGATGTGTATGAAACGGCGAACAAGCGCAGTGGCGCGTATAGTTGGGGCGCGTATGGAGCGCGACCGGTGATGCTGCTCAATTGGCAGAACCAGTTCAGTGATCTCTTTGTGCTGGCGCACGAGATTGGCCACGCCATGCACACCTATTTTGCCTGCCAGCAACAGCCCTATGTCTACGGTACCTACACTATCTTTGTCGCCGAGGTCGCTTCGACATGCAACGAGGCACTGCTGTTTGCCTACTTACTTCGCGTAACTACCGATCCTGAGCAGAAGCGTTATCTGCTGGGGAAGCAACTCGGTAGTATTACTGGAATGCTCTTGATCCAAACAATGTTCGCAGAATTCGAGCGCGAAGTCCACGATCGTACAGAAAATGGCGAAGCGTTAGCTGCCGACCAACTTAGCGAGCTAGCAGTGCGAATTCATCGGCAATACACCGGTCCTGACGTAATTATCGATGAAACAGCGCAAATGTTTTGGGCCTCGCTACCGCACTTTTACATGAACTTTTATGTGTACAAATACGCAACCGGCATCTCTGCTGGCATGGCCCTGGCCCACCAAATCCTGACCGAAGGCCAACCCGCCGTCGAACGCTACCTTACTTTTCTGCGCAGCGGCGGGTCGCAGGACTCGATTGTTCTGTTGCAACAAGCTGGTGTGGATATGACGACATCGAAGCCTGTAGAGCAGGCACTTCAGGTGTATGCTAATCTGGTTGACCAACTCGAGGCGTTGGTGAACGACGGTGCGCCGCTGTAAGCTGTACATACGGCGTTCTGTGCGGCGTGGTGGGTTGATGACTCAGTATCTCGATCATTGCACAGCCGCCTACCGCGCAGGCTGCGCCCGCGCAGGATGGGCCGCGCCCAGCTCGCGCAGCAATTCGCGGCGAAAGCGGTGATAATCGACCTCGACGGCGTGGCGCACACTTGGCCGAAACGCATAATGCGGGTGATCGAGTTCGTGCTGGATGGCCGCGCGCATGTCGGCGGGGCGGCGGTACGCTCCCGTGATCTCGGCCACCGCCAGCCGGGCCTGGTAATCCGCCAGTGGCCAGATGCAGCCGAGTGGTTGAAATAGCCCAATGAAGTACAGGCTGGCGTGTTCGGCGTGCATCATCTTTTTGTACAGTGGAATGCGCAAACTGTGCTTGAAGCTGATCAGCTGCTCGTCGAAAAACGGAAAGGTCGTCCAGTAGCCGGTCGCCGCGATCACGATCTCGAACTCCTCACGGCGTCCGTCGCTGAACTCGACCAAGCTGCCGTCGAAGCGCGCCACGCCAGGGCGCGGCTCGATCTCGCCATGGCGAATAAAGTACATGAGTTCAGAGTTAATGGTTGGGTGCTGCGTAAACAGCGGCGTGCTCGGCTCGGGCAGGCCGTAGGCCCGGTTGCCGCCTGTGAGCAGCCGCAGCGTCTGCGCCGAAAGCCACTGCTGCAAGCGCGGGGGCAACCAGCCTGTGCGCGCCGCGAACACATCGGTGGGCAGCCCAAACATGAACTTGGGCACGAACCACTGGCCGCTGCGCATGGCGATACAGGTCTTGGCCGAGACACGCGCCGTTTCCACCGCGATATCGCAGGCCGAGTTGCCCGCACCGATCACCAGCACCCGCTGGCCGCGAAAGCTTTCGTCCGCCCGTTTGAACTCGTGTGAGTGGCAGTAGCGCCCGCTGAATCCGCCAGGAATCTCGGGCAGCTGTGGGTCGTGATGGTGCCCATTAGCCACCATCAGATGCGAGAAGTGCTGTTCGCCGACAACGCCCTGCTGATCGCGCACGCGCACCAACCAGCCGCCGCCTGCTACCGGCGTAGCCCCTTCAACGGTGTGGCCGAAACGGATATGCGGCAGCACGCCAAAATCGCGGGCGTAGTTTTCGAAATAGCGCTGGAGCAGCCGGTGCGATGGGTAGTCGGGGTAGTCGGCGGGCATTGGGTAATCTTCGTACTGCGAAAGTGCCTTGGAGCTGATGATGTGGGTGGTCGCGTAGACACTGGAGTGGCCAGGGCTATCGCTATAGACCCAGTTGCCGCCGACGCGCTCGCCGCGATCGAACACAGCCACGGCTAAACCGGCCTGGAGGCAGTTCTTTGCCGCCGCGATGCCGCTTGGCCCCGCGCCGATGATGCATATCCGCGAATGGGATGTCACGCTGTTCCTCCTCTTGGCCGATTATCGCTGTGCCTATGGTATAGTATGCTACAAACAGCGCATTTGTGCTAACGTGCCAGTGCAAGGAGCAACGATGTCTCAAGAGTATATCGAAATTCGTGGTGCCCGCGAGAACAATTTGCAGAATGTGTCGTTGCGCATTCCAAAGCGCAAGATTACCATCTTCACGGGTGTGTCTGGCTCTGGCAAATCGTCGATTGTCTTTGACACGATCGCTACTGAAGCCCAGCGCCTGCTCAACGAGAATTTTAGCATGTTCATTCGCAACTTCCTGCCGCGCTTTGCCCAGCCCGATGTCGATGCGATCGAAAACCTGAGCATGGCGATTGTGGTCGATCAGAAGCGCCTGGGCGGTGGGTCGCACTCGACTTTGGGGACGATCACCGATATTTCGCCGGTGCTACGCCTGCTATACTCGCGCATCGGGCAACCATATGTCGGCTACTCCAACGTCTTTTCCTTCAACGATCCCCAGGGCATGTGCCCGGAGTGCAATGGCCTGGGGCGCGCCATGGGCATCGTTTCGGACTCATTCTTGGACATGGAGAAGTCGCTCAACGAAGGTGCTGTTCAGGTGCCATTGTTTGCCGCCTGGGAGCGCGATAGTTATGCCAGTTCAGGCTTTTTCGATAATGACAAAAAACTGGCCGACTACAGCGACGAAGAAATGGAGCTGCTGCTGCACGGCAAAGACCGTAAGTTCAAAATGCAGATCGGCAGCGGCACCATGAATGTGACCTACGCGGGAATCATCGAGAAATTCAGCCGGTCATACATCAAGCGGGATGTCAAAACACTGTCGGAACGCACCCAAAAGGCGGTAGCACCATACATGACTTTTGGCGTATGCACGCTCTGCAAGGGCGCACGCCTGAACCAAGCGACATTAAGCTGCCTGATACATGGCCGCAACATTGCCGAGCTTTCCGCCATGGAAATTGGCGATCTCATCAAGGCGATTCAGGCGATCGACGAGCCAGCGGCGGCCCCAGTGGTCGCCACGCTCACCGAGCGATTGCAGCACCTGATCGATATTGGTCTCGAGTATCTTAGCTTGGATCGTGAAACGAGTACATTATCGGGTGGCGAATCACAGCGCGTCAAGATCGTGAAACATCTTACCAGCAGCCTGATGGATGTGCTGTATATCTTTGACGAACCAAGTGTTGGCTTGCACCCGCGCGATGTGCATCGCATGAACGAGTTGCTGCAAAAACTACGCGATAAAGGCAACACCGTAATTGTGGTCGAGCACGATCCTGATGTGATCAAAGTCGCCGACCATATCGTGGATGTTGGCCCGCACGCCGGCAGTCGTGGCGGTAGGATCGTCTACGAAGGCGATGTTGCCGGCCTGCTCCAGGCCGACACGCTGACTGGCAGGCACATGCAGCAGTCGATGCCGCTCAAGGACACGTTTCGCACCGCAAAGGGCGCGCTTGCCATTCGCCACGCCAATGTGAACAATTTGCGGGATGTCAGTGTCGAGATTCCAAAGGGCGTGCTGACGGTTATCACCGGCGTTGCTGGCTCTGGCAAAAGCTCGCTGATCCACCAGGTGTTTTTGCGCCAGCACCCCGATGCGATTGTGATCGACCAGGCGGCGGTGGGCACCTCGACCCGCTCGAATCCGGCCACCTACACCGGCATCATGGATGATCTTCGCAAAGCCTTTGCCTCCGCAAACAAGGTCAGTGCGTCGCTGTTTAGCTTCAATTCCAAGGGCGCGTGCGAAAACTGCCAGGGGCTAGGTGTTATCTACACGGATCTCGCATTCTTGGACGGCGTCAAGACGCCCTGCGAGATCTGTGATGGCAAGCGCTTCAAGGATGAAGTGCTGGCCTACAAACTGGGTGGCAAATCGATTACCGACGTGCTCGAAATGACCGTCCAGCAGGCGCTCGACTACACCGAACTTAAAGAAGTGGCGCGTAAACTGCAAGCAATGCGTGATGTAGGTCTCGATTATCTGGCGCTTGGGCAGCCGCTGAGTTCACTTTCGGGTGGTGAATGCCAGCGCATCAAGCTGGCCAGCGAGCTGCACAAAAAGGGCAGCATCTATGTGATGGACGAGCCAACCACCGGGTTGCATATGTCGGATATCGGCCATCTCCTGGTGATTATGCAGCGGCTGGTCGATGCCGGCAACACGGTGATTGCGATCGAGCACAACTTGGATGTGATCAAGAACGCCGATTGGATCATCGACATGGGCCCCGAAGGCGGCAACAAGGGCGGCAGAATTATGTTCGAGGGCACGCCCGCGCAGCTGCTTCACGCCGAGCACTCGCTGACCAGCGCGTACCTGCGGAGGATGTGAAGAACAGAGAACAGAGAACAAAGAACAAAGAACAAAGAAGAAGAACCCAATAGCCCGGCGCTTCAGCGGCGGGAACGCGGCGCTTCAGCGGCGGGAACGCGCTGGGAACGCGGTGACGTGCCAACGACTGACGCGCCTGGCGGCTTCAGCCCGAGGGACAGCATGACGAAGCCCGCCTGCGCGGGCTACAACAGTCGGTTCAGCCCGCGCAGGTGGGCTTCGTAAACCTAGCCAAGGGCTTCAGCCCGCCCGCTCCTGAATGGTTGCGCTCCCTCGCTGATTCTGGTATTGTACCAATCGATTTCAGCATCCCTGCCCTGCATTCTTCCCGCAAGCATTCGGTAATCTATTTCTCGCCCAAGGAGTTTTGGTATGCTCCCCAGCCCTAGCCGACTCATGTTGCCGGTTCGCAAGGTTGCCCTGCTTGCCCTGTGTCTGCTCCCGCTACTGTTCAGCTCCGCGTTTGTTAGCGATATCCGCCCGCAGCGCCAGTTGCTGCGCCTCCAGTCTGGCAGCTTCGACCCGCTGCTCGACCGCGATCCCTCCAGCCGTTTACAGCTCGCCGATGCGACCGAGATAGGCCCGTACTACATTCTCCAGTTCAATGGCCCGATCAGCGATGTTTGGGCCGCGCAGATCGAGCTGCTTGGCGCAGAGCTGCTTGGCTACGTGCCGGACAATGCTGCAATTGCGCGCATTGCAGCCGAGGATGTGGCCAAGGTGCAGGATATGTACGCGCTGCGCTGGATGGGCAGCTACCGCGCCGGCTACAAGATCGCGCCCGACCTGGCCGTTAACCCAGCACTGCGCGCTCGGGCCTCGACACCAGTTGATGTGCTGATCGCCGCGTTTCCCGGCGAACCGCTGGACGCCACTCGGCAAGCGCTGATTGGCCTGGGCGCGAACATTCGCAGCGCCGCCGCTACGCCGCTCGCGGTGGTGTTCCAGGCCGCCGTGCCGGCCACCAGCCTACCGGCGATCGCACAGCAGCCCAGCGTCAGTTGGATCGAAACCACGCATCCGCTGGAAGTGACCAATGGCATTGGGCGCGAGCTGATGAATGTCGGCAGCGTCTGGACTAACCAGAAGTATTTTGGCGAGGGCCAGATTGTTGCCGTGTCCGATTCCGGCCTGAGCGTCCAGGGGGCCATGAGTCCCGACTTCGACGGTCGGGTGATTCGGGCCTATGCGCCTAGCGAGATGAACCTAAGCGAGGCCGAATGTCAGGCCAAGACCGACTACACCGACCTAAGTGGCCATGGCACGCATGTCGCCGGATCGATCCTTGGCAATGGCAGTGCTGGCGGCAGTAACCCGGCTGCGCGCCAATACAGTGATTACGCCGGTGTCGCGCCCGAAGCCAAGATCGTGTTCATGTCGCTGGCGGCTGGTGGCGGCGGTAGCCTCGAATGTGTCGACGAAAACGCCGATTTTCTGGC
>JACMIM010000030.1 GCA_014381165.1 Roseiflexaceae bacterium | reverse complement strand
TGGATGCCGTGATCGTGCAATGCGTGAAAGGCCCGTAGCGTGGCCTTGTCGTTGCAGCCGATCAGCGCGGTAAAACCAAGCCTGCCGTGCTGATCGAGCCAGCGCTGCATGGTGTTCGCCACATCGCGGGCGTCGCCGGACTCGAAATAGAGTTCGATTGCCGACAGCCCAAGGTCAGCTACCGCCGCACGGTAGCCAAGCAGCCGTTCCTTGAAGCTCGAGATGCTGGTTGGCCCGCACAGGAATGCAATATCCTGATGGCCGTAGCTATGCGCGCACTGGGTTGCGCGGTACAGGGAATACACGTTGTCGATAAGAATGCGATCAAGCTGAAGAAACGGGATGTTGTTGTCGACCAACACGGTTGGTAGTTCAAGCTGCTGAAAGAGGCGGATGACGTCTTCATCGACACTTCCAACTATCAACAGGCCATCGGCAAGCGTGTAATTGGCAAGCCGAATCTGCGTGGTGCTATCGATCTGCATGAAGTGCAGGCTCAACCCCAAACGCCGGCACTCGCTTTCCGCCCCGTTGAGCACCCCGCTATAAAAATCATTGCCCGGCTCATCAGGCGTAATAAACGCAATATGTGAAAGCGTTGGCCGTTGTTGGCGCGGGCGTATACTGTAGCCAAGCTGCTCTGCTGCGTCGATTACCCGCAGGCGCGTTTCTTCGGCAACCTGCGGGGCGGCCCGCAATGCCAGCGAAACGGTGCTGATCGAGATGCCAAGTTGGTCGGCGATATCCCGCATTCGTACGGACATATGTACATCCACATTGATTCATAGCGCTGCCCATACGCCGCTACACGCTTGAGTTGGATTGAATGGGTACAGCAAAACGTGCGCTTCAAAAGCTAGAGACCCATTGCTCTACATGGGTATCCCTTGCGCGGAAGCACGTTCTGTACGTCGTTCAAACGGAGAGTGTGTGTTGGGAGTTCTTGCCAACGGCTTGCGACATCGCAATATTTAAACTCACCCCTGGAATAATTAAGAATTATAATTCAAATTCGATTGTTGTCAAGCTGTAAATTTGTGTATAATCAAAGCAGCTCAGAATTCCCCTTAGCCTAGGCAGTTATTTTAATCAACGGAGGATGCCGTGAGCAACGTTCGCCCACAGTTTCAGTCGCGCACTGGCGCGCGACGCCGTGCTTTTGCCTGCACTAGCCTCGCAGTAATTCTGCTTGCTGCCTGCCAAAACAGCGCAGCGCCCGCTAACACTGCCCTGTTGGCTACGGCGGTCGCCCGCCCCAATCTCGAACAGCGCCCGGTGGCAGGCGGCCCGCTGCTGCTACGCGAGCAGGTGAAGCTACGTAAAGTTGCCGATGTGGGCAGCGGCAACATCAAGCTGGCGCGCAGCCCGCTCGACGGTGATTTGTACTACCTGACCACCGGCGCGGGCTTATTTCGTGTGGCCATCGACGGCAGCACGAAGCCAACCCTCGCTGCGAGCGCTGCCGAGATCGCAGCAGGCGCGAACGCAGCGGGCATGGCCTTTGGGCCGGATGGCGCGCTGTATGTTGTTTCGAACAAGCCGATCAAGCCGCAGACACAGGCCCAGGTTCGCAAGGGAGTGCCAACTGCCGAGGGCACGTTCGCGTGGCACACGCTGTTGACCACCGAGCCGTACCCGGCCAGTAACACCCAGTTCGATCATTTGTGGAACGGGATTGTGATTAGCCCCGATAATACGTGGATGTACGTAAACGCTGGCTCACGCACCGATCATGGCGAAGTGCAGCATAGCAACGGCGATTTCCCTAACACCCGCGAGATCGCGCTCACGACCAAAATCTTCCGCGTGCCCACCGACGCCGCTGAACTCGTGCTGCCAAACGATGAAGCCAAGCTCGACGCGGGCGGTTACATCTTTGCCCGCGGCACCCGTAATGCCTACGATCTGGCCTTTGCGCCAAACGGCGATCTGTTTGCGGTCGATAACGGCCCCGATGCCGATTATGCCGATGAACTGAACTGGATTCGGCAAGGCCAGCACTATGGCTTCCCGTGGAAATTTGGCGACCAGGATAACCCGCAGCAGTTTATCAATTACGACAGCAGCGCGGACAAGCGGCTGAACCAGGATTTCCAGGCGGTCAAAAACGGCAGTTATGCAAATGACCCGAGCTTCCCCACCGCTCCGGGCACGTTCACGAACCCGGTTCTCAACCTCGGCCCCGATGCGGCGATCGCTCGCGCCGACGATGGCAGTGAGTTCGATGCTGCAGCCACAGGCGTGCCGCTGGCGACATTTACGCCGCACCGTTCGCCGCTGGGGCTTGTCTTTGGTGGTGAGGGACTGCCTGCCGACCTGCGCGGGGACGGCGAAACGCAAAGTGCGTTTGTGTTAAGCTGGGGCGCAGCGGGTGGCACGCTGAGCGACAAAGGCCAGGATCTGGTTCACATGGCGCTCCGTAAACAGGGCGACAACTATGAATCGGTTACAACCCAAATCGCCAGCGACCTCAAATATCCGATCGACGCGGTGCTAGAGAATAATAAACTCTATGTGCTGGAATACGGCGAGGGCGGCGCGCTCTGGGAGCTTACCTTTGACTGACACACCTGGCGGCTAAAGCCGCTGGCTGTCATGACGAAGCCCGCCAGCGCGGGCTATACTAGCGTCTTCAGCCCGCGCAGGCGGGCGTCGTCATCTTAGCCGAGGGCTTCAGCCCGCCGGCGTGCGACCGCGTAACTCATGTTGTTTCACAAATCCGCTAGGATTGCTGGAGTTACAAGAAAGGGAACATCTTCATGCGTATTGCCGTGACCGGCGGCAACGGGCGCTTGGGCCGCGCCCTGGTTCCGTACCTGATCGACCAAGGACACACAGTTGTCAGCATCGACCGCACGCTGCCCGAAATGACCTGGCCGTCGTCGGCGAACCAGCCCATATTTCAAGTGGCCGACACGCGCAATGTTGGCGAATTCGTGGCGTGCCTACGCGGCTGCGATGCGCTGATTCACCTCGCCGCGTTTGCCGGGCCGAACAACCATCCCGATACCGTGGTCTACGCCGATAACACCATCGGTAGTTACAACGCGCTGAGCGCGGCGGCAATGCTCGGCATCGACCGGGTCTGCCTCGCATCCTCGATCAACGCAATCGGTGGGGTGTACAGCCGCTCGCCGCGCTACGATTATTTTCCACTCAACGAGCAGCATCCAACCTACGCCGAAGACCCCTATTCGCTTTCAAAATGGGTGCTGGAACAGCAGGCCGATGCGTTTGCGCGCCGCTATGAAACAATGACTATTGCGAGCATGCGCTTTCACTGGCTGATCGCGAGCGAGGAGGAAGCGCAGAAGAACACCGCAGCTGCAGGCGCGGTTGCCGCCCGCCACCTGTGGGGCTTCACGCTTATGGGCGAGGCATGTCGGGCGTGTTTGCTGGCGCTCGCCGCGCCGTTCAGCGGCCATGAAGTCTTCTATATTGTCGCGCCGCGCACCGCACTCAATCAGCCCTCGCGCGAGCTTGCCGAACACAGCTACCCTGAAACGCCTATCCAGGGCGAGTTCACGGAACGTGCGGGCTTCTTCGACTGCAGCAAGGCCGAGCGCATCCTGGGCTGGAAGCATGCGTGACAGCCGATCAGAAATGGCCTACCATAGTGGGTTCGTGCAAATTGGCTGCGGTGCCGGAACGAGGCCGAGCGGGTTCAAAAGCGCGCCCCATAGCCCTGTGAATACCAGCGAGCTGACCAGCACGGCGATCCAGACCAGCACATATTTCCACCAGCTGCCGGCTCGCGCCTGCGCGTGTTCGGGGATGCCGGCAAGAATGGCCGCGAGGCCCATGGCCGAGCCGTACACAAGAAACACATACAGCCATAGCACAATCCCCAGTGGCAGCGAAAGCAGGCCCGCGATCAGAATGCCACCGCGCTGCTCGATCAGGATGCCAAACAATCCCTGGGTGATGAACATCTGGCGCAGGTCGAAACGAAAGAACCGCAGGCCAAGCAGCCATGCCAGCCCCCACGCGCCGTAAAATCCCAGCGCCAACAAGAGATCGGGCGCGAGTTGCGGGTGCAGCAGCGCGGGCTCGGGGGCACATTCGATGAAGTTATTGGTCCACGAGAGGAGCTCGACCAGCAGCCCACAGCCAATGATCGCCAGCCCAAAGCGCAGCATCGTGCCGCGTGTGTAGGCCAGCGGCGCGGGGCGCGGGCGCAGGAGATACAGCAGCACAAACAGCGAGTAAATCAGCAGCGTTGGATCGGGTGTCGCACTGAGCAGCGCAAGCAGCGGGATGAAACCGCTGGCTGCAAACAGCCAGCGGGTCCAGCGGCGGCGAATCAGCAGCGAGCCGGGCCGTGACGCAGCGCGCTCAATCATACGCAATACTCCTTCAACGCAGCAAACTTTATCCAACTGTCCGCTCGGCAAGCTCGCCGCCGACGGCGACCTGCGCGGCCCAGCGCACACCGTCGCCAAAGATCATGCGGTGCGCATCGGCCTCGCGCGCAGCGACGTGTGCGCCCGGCAGCACCAGGCACTCCTCGAACAGCACCGGCGCGGCAACCACAGCTTGGTCGCCAATAATCGAGTTGGCAAGTCGAGTCTGCCCACCAACGTGTGCGCCCTGCCCAATTAGCGACGCACGATGTTGCTCGCGCAGCAGACGAAGATTGCAGGCCAGTAGGTCTTCGGGAAACGTGACGTTGATATCCCAGCGCACAATGTCGGCGGCAAAGACTGGGCGGCCAAAATCGATCAGGATTTGCACCGCGTCGGTTATCTCATACTCATTGCGCAACGCCGAACGCGGTGTACGGCGAATGGCGTCGAAGATGCTCTGGTCGAACACATACACGCCGCAGCCCTTGAGATTCGTTGGCGGGTCGGCTGGCTTTTCGATCACACGGCTAATTCTACCAGCGGCGTCGGTCACGACGGCAAAGTTGCGGCGGACTGCCTCAGGCAGATCGCGCCGCACAATGATCGTCGCGGCGGCACCATCATCGAGCGGCGCAAGTGCGCTGGATAGATCGGTCAGGGCAAGAAAGATGTCGCCAAGAAACACTACAAACGGGCCATCGATCCACGGTTCGGTGAGCGCCAGCGATGCTGCGATTCCGGCGGGTGCCCCATCCTCGATATAGGTCAGCTGCACACCCAGCCAACCACCAGTGCCAAAATAGGAGCGAATCTCCTGCCCATTCGGCCCAACAACCAGGGCGATCTCGCTGATCCCGGCATCGCGCATGGCCTCGATCTGATACTGCATAATTGGTTTATTGCAGATCGGCTGGAGTGGTTTGGGAAAGCTGTTGGACAGCGCGTGCATGCGCGTGCCGCGACCTGCGGCGAGCACAACCCCTTGGCGAACGGTGTTACTCATGTGATACCGCCTTCCCTCGTGTGCGCCACACCCATGGCGCGTAGGCTGCAAATTGCAGCACGTAGCCACTAAGAAACACCAGCGCCGCGCCAGACATCCCAAGCGCGGGCAGCGCAACGGCGTACCCAATGCCAGTCACGATAAGCACAAGCACGATCAGACCGGCGACGATGTCCGGTCGGTCGCGCACCATCACCAGCGCCAGCGCTGGCCAGGTTACAAGCTGAAAGCCATAGGCCACGGTCAGCAGTTGGAATACACCAATTGCGCCGCCATAGCCGCCGCCGTAGACAAGCCCGAACAGCGGCGGCGCGAGCAGCACAAGCGCGCTGACGCCCGCCAGAGTCAGTGCGCCCGCCACAATCGTGACTCGAACGGCGGTGGTGTGTGCCTGCTCGCCGAGCGCGCTCAGGCGCGGTAACACAACTGCCATGAGGGCGCTTCCAGCAAAGGCCAGCGGCAGCGTCAGGTTGCGCGCCGCCGCGTAGATGCCCGCTGCTTCTGCGCCAAGCAGCGCGCTGACCGCCAGCAGATCAAGGTTGCTTGCCAGCGTGCCAACCAGCGTTGCCAACGTAAACCAGCCGCCGTAGCTTGCTAGTTCGCGGAACACGCCGCCAGCAGGCCAGCGTGGTGCAAACCACAGCCGCCAGCTTGCTACCACGCCAACCAGCAACCCGGCGTAGGCCGCCGCAACAAACGCCATCAGCGCCGCCGAAAGCGTCAGCCGACCGAGCAGGGCCAGCAGGGCGACCGGGCCAAAGCGGATCGCGGCGACGACCAGCGATACCCAGACGATCCGTGCGAAACGCTCGTGAGCTTGCAGTGCCGCCAATGTGAACTCAGTCAGCGCCTGACCGAGCGCGCCAACTGCCGCGATCCGCAGCGCCAGCCCGCCCGCCCCCCTAGGAATCAGTCTTTCGGCGATTGGATCAGCCCAAACCAGCGCGCCAGTCACAAACACCAGGCCAACTGCCAACTTGATCAGCCCGGCGGCCAACAAGCACGCTTGCGCACGTTGGGGTGCGCTGTGCGTGTGGCGACCGCTGATACGCACCGCCGACAAATCGACGCCCGCGCCAGGGATTTGTGCCAGCAGCAGCGCGCCAACCAGCGCCAGCGAATACAGCCCAAACTCGGCTGGGCCAAGCGCGCGCGCCACCAGCACACCCGCCAGAAAGGTCGCCGCCTGCGCCAGGATGCGCGCCCCAAACACCTGCGCCGTCTTCCAAACAACACCCAACACTCCGCCGCTGCGCTTGTTGCCGGCTTGCGGAGGAATCGCGGGCGATTGTGGCAGCCGAATCTCTTCGATTGATGGCGTTTCGGTTCTCATCGCTCGTTGACTCGCTTTTGGTCGGCGGCGACGCGCCCGAGCGCGCCAATAATCGCAATCAGCACCCAAAAATAGCGAAAGTTGTGCATCAGCGGGTACAGCATGAGATCGGCAACAATCGCCAGCCATGCGGCCTCGGCAGCATAGGCATAGCCAAGCAGCGTGCGCTGCTTAGTGGCGCGAAAGTGACGTTGGGCAAAGCGGGCCTGCCGCCAGACCAACAAGAGCAGCGCCAGCATGAGCACAACCCCGACGACGCCAAGCTCGATGCCGATCAGCAGGTAATCGTTGTGCAGCACCATTTCGCGCAGCACAATCAAGTCGGATGGCGCGTACTGCTTCCACAGTGTGACCTGCTGCTCGATGCCTGCGCCCTGCCAGAAATAATCGCCAAACATGCGCAGGCCGACTGGGAAACTTTCCAAACGCCAGGTTCCGGATTGGGTCGAATCGCCGCCTAATAGCTCGGTCACATTCGATGCGACACGGTTGCGCAACGGCTCCCACACCAGCACGGCCGTTGCGGCCACCAGCAGACCAGCAGCGGCATAGGGCAGCGAGCGCCGCCAGCCAACCCGCGCCATCACGATTGGCACGATGATTAGCGGCGTCGTCACGAGCACGCCACGGGTCAGGCTCAACACCATCGCCGCAGCCATCAGCGCAAGGCCCGCCAACCCCGCGAGCCGCAGCCGAGGCTGGGTTTGGCCGATAGTCCAAAAGAAGGCGAATGGCAGCAGTATTTGCATCGAGAGACCAAGCAGATTTGGCCCGCCAGTTAGGCTCTCGATCCGAAACACGCCGTCCCACAGCTGCGCATCGACCAGGCTGCCACTTTCGGAGTATTCGGAAAAGCGCTGGACGAACGAGACAATTCCAATAAACGGAAAGCGCAGCTGGATCAGGCCGATGACGGCGATCACGACACCGCCGATCAGCAGCGCGCCGATCAGCCGCCGCACCACCAGGCCGGAGTTGCTGAACGTCGAGACCGTCCAATAGATCGCAATATAGCTGGTGTAGCCAAGCGCGCGCTTGAAGGCTTCTTCGCCGCCGACACGTAGCGACGAAACCCAGACTAGGCCGACCAGCGCCGCCAATACTGGCAGCACTGGCCCTGGCGGCAGCAGGCTGCGCCGGTGGACGACCGCCCACATCAGCGCCAGCGCGCCCAGCGCAAGGTCGACCGACTTGATCAGCGTGCCAGGCCAGAACACAATCATCGACGCGACTGCGGCATACAGCGCCAGGTGTGGAAAGGCCAGCGCGACCACGCCCGCGACCAGAACGGCGATGCCCGCCAGCGCATACACCGGCGAAAGCGCCATGAGCAGTGCCGCCGCCAGCAGCCCGGCCCCCAGGCCAAGCAGCGCTGCGACCCAGCGTGGCGCAGGCCGCACATGAATGTGGTACACATCAGCCACGGGCAACGATCTCCGCGCACACACCCAGCATGGTCGCCGCCAGCATGTGGCTATCGAAGCGCTCTTCGGCCCGCCGCCGGCCCGCCACGCCCATCTGACGCATCAGCTCGCGGTTGCCCAGCAGTGTCAGAACGGCCCGTGCCAGCGCGGGCGCATCGCTTGGTGGAACCAGCAGGCCGTTGACGCCCTCGCCAACTGCGTCGGGCGTGCCGCCGACAGCGGAAGCGACGATCGGCAGGCCTGCAGCCATGGCCTCGATCAGACTGACCTGCATGCCTTCGCGCAGCGAGGGCGAGACCAGCAAGTCCGTGGCGTGCAGGATGGTCTGCAAATCGCCGTAGTAGCCAAGAAAGCGCACATGCTCGGCAACGCCAAGCGCGGCTGCTTGCCGCTCAAGCTCGCCGCGAAAGCCACCCTCGCCATGCCAGGACGAATCGCCTTCGCCAGGAATCAGGTAGACGATATTGGCAACGTGTTTGCGCACCTCGACCAGTGCTTCCAGCATAAAACTGTGGCCTTTGTTCTGCGACAGCCGCGCCACGGTCGCTAGCACTGGCTGGTCAAGGCCGAGGCCGAGTTTTTCGCGCGCTGCCTGCACCTGGGCCGCGCTTGCGGGGCGAAGCTGGCGGGTGTCAACAAAGCTTGGCAGCAGCGTGATTTTACGGGCTGGGTGCTGCCAGCGGCGCAATTCATCATACTGTGCCTGCGAGTTCGCGAGCAGGTGCCGGAAACGCCAAAAGGCCACTAGCCTGATCCAATCCTCGGCCTTGAGAAACAGCGAGCTGATCGCGAGCCGCCCGTAGAACGAGGTTACAAGCGGGCGGCGCACCGCCGGGCTGGTCGCCAGCGCGGTCATCTCGCTTTTGAAATCGTGCGTGTGGATCACATCGGGCCGCAAGCGCTGGAGCAGCACTGCGAGCTTTGGTAAGATGGCCACGTCGAAGCTGCTTGCCGTTGCAACAATGTGGCTTTCCAACCCGCGCTTGGTCGCTTCCTGGTGCAGCGCAACCGTGGGCGGGTCGCCGTCCCAGAGATTGATGATCACATACCGAACACCCTGATCGCGAAACGCTTCAGCGAGCGCCAGGATCAGGTTTTCCGGCCCTTGCAGCCCGCAGTCACAGCTGCGGATGGCGGCGATGGTGCGCACGCCGCCCGAGGCGGCCAGTGGCTGCGTGGCGAGCGATGCGGCATACGATCGAGTGCTCATTGGGTGTCACCTATCAGTGCGAAGCCGAGAAAGCGTACCCCGGTGCGCGCCAGCGGCTCCTTGATCCGGCGAATATGGTCGGCGGTCTCGACGCCTGCGCGAATGATAAACAACGCCGTACCAATCAGTGGCACCAAGGCCAATAGTTCCGGCGAGGTCCAATTCCCAGCAATATGATAGATCACGGCGTCGTACTGGCCTGTAAGTGCGGACACCACCTGGGCGGCGCGCTGGCGCCGGAAGATCACCGCTGGGCTGAAGTTGGGCACACCAGCGGGCAGTACGCCAAGCGACTCATTGATCGAAACGACCCGCCCATGCTCGACCGCGCCGCCCGCCAGCATGTCGGCAAAGCCTGGCCCGGCCTCGGTCGCAAACAGCGTGTGCATGATCGGCGCGCGCATGTCGGCATCGACCAGCAGTGTCTTGCGCCCTTCTTCGGCCAGCGTAATCGCAAGCCCTGCGGCAACCAACGCGCAAGCAACTCCAGGGGCTGGGGCGATCACAACCAGCGGGGCGAAGCTGCCATGCGCGTCCGGCGGAAAGTTGCCGCGCAACAGGCGGCAGGCCTCCATCGTGGCGCTGTCGGGCGCAAGCTCTGGTGGAATGGAGGTGCCGCGCGCGAGTGTACGCCGGCGCCCGGCTGGCAGCGCCTGTCCGAGTGCGCCCGAACTCGGCGACATCCGGCGCAGATCGGCCCGCAGCCGCTCGTACCAGCCCGGCGGGTGAGCCGAAACTAGGTGATGATGGCGGCCTTGCGTGGCACTTGTTGGCAGTGGCAGCGCATTGGAATCCTTGGTCACGGCATGCCTCCTCGCCCCGGCCCGCCGCGCGGCAGGCTTGCTCGCTCACGGCGCGGCAGCGGGATCACCGCAAGCAGCGGCATTGTCAGCGCTTCCTCGGCCTCGCTCGCAGATCGCAGCGAGACATCGGTGCTGTAGCGGACAAACACATAGATCAGCGCCGCCGCCAGCCCTGCCGCCGCGCCGATCAGCGCCCAGTACAGCTTGATTGGCGCAACCGGATACAGCGGCACCACTGCCGGGTCGATCAGACGGATGGGTGTGACCGGGCGCGATTCTTCCAACAGTGCGCTGTACCACTCGCTGGTGCGCTGTGTGTAGCTATCGTTTGATAGCCCGAGTTCCTGGTTCAGCGCTGTCAGCCGACCATCGCTGACCGTCAGGGCGCGCAGCTCCTGCTCGCGGGTGGTCAACGCATTCTGTAGCCCAAGCTGCTGTGGCTCCAGCGCGGCGATCGCTTGTTCCTGAATTTGCACATCGCGCAGCAACGACTGATAGACCGGGTTGGGCGTTGAACTGGTTTGCTGGCCGTTCTGCGATGCGCCGCGCACAACCGTCTGCTGCACCGAATCAACCGTGGGGCTGGTCGCTGCGATTTGCTGGCGGGCCTCGTCTAGCTTGCGCCGGGCCTCGACCAGCGCGATATCGTGCTGGGTCTGCTGGCTGGCGTTGGCTGCGTTGCGCCGCGCCTCCAGCGCCGCGATCTCCTGCTGAAGCGCGAAGGCCTGCGTCTTGAGTTGATCGCGCACAAGCTCGGTCAGGTCGGGCTGCCCAAGCTGCTGTTCAGCGGTCGCCAGCCGCTGGCGGGCGTCCACCAGTGCCAACTCAGTCTGTGCGCCCACCTCACTTGCCGTTTGGTTCTGGCGCGATTCCAGCGCCACAACTTCCTGCGCCAGAATGGCGATCCGCTCTTCGAGCGACTGGTACACCAGATTTGGGCTGGTGGTGCGCGTGGTCGAACCACTGCTCGGCGCGGAGGCCCCCACCGTGGTCGATTCGCTGACCAGATTCGCGCTGGTGCTTTCAAGCTGCTGCCGTGCCAGCGCCAGCCGCTGACGGGCGTCGATCAGTGTGAGTTCATTCTGGCGGAGATCGACGCGCGACTGCTCGAGTGCGATCACCGCGCTGCGTAGCGAGTCGCCGGTCACGATACTGTTGGCGGCGCTGTATTGCAATACCGCTGCTCGCGCCGTGTCGACCTGTCGGCGTGCTACAGCCCGCTGGGCTTCAAGAAAGACGCGCTGCTCCTGGGCCGATTTCGCGGCGACCGCGCGCGAATGAACCAGCACCGCGTCGACGGCGGCATTTGCCATCGACGATGCCGTCTGCGGGTCGTTCCAGGCGGCGTAGATTTGCACATAGTAGCTGCCGCGCACCAGTTCAGCATCGATCGCCTGGCTCACGCGGTCGACCGCCGCATCGGCATTTGGCTTTTTGGCCACATAGCCAAAACGTGCAAATGCCCACAGGTCATCCAGTAGCCCGCGCACCTGCGATTTCAGCGCGGCAAACCCGCTCGGCGGTGGAAGGTCTTTCAATTCCAGATCATCGGCGACAAGTTCGGCGACCTCGTGGCTACCCAAGCTTTCGACCACACCCTGGGCCAGCAATTCGGTTGGGTCTTTCAGCCCGATCGCCAGCGCGTCCGGCCCATTTTGGGCGCGTAGCGTCACCGTGCGCGGCTCGATTTCTTCTGGAATGAGCTGCACGGTGGCGATACCAACAAACTTCTGCGATACCACATAGGTTGCGCCAAGTGCAACTAGCGCCGCAATCAGCGGTGCCAGGATCAGCGGCCAGCGGTAGGCAGCGGCGATTCCCCAATACTTTCGAAGCTCCATTGGCGCTCTTTCTCTATTCCATGGAAGCTATAGCTTTTTTGTTTCGGTTTTTGGCGCAAAGTGCCAAAAACCGAAACAATGATGAGGTATTTCCTTATTCCTATATCGCCTTTCGGCGGATCAGCACAACCGAGAAAAACGACAGCGGCGAGCCGTAGAATGCGTCCGGCATGCAGCCGAGAGCCCAATTGGCCAGCGGCAGGATCGGCCGCACCAGCGGGCGGCGGCGCAGGTGTGTCCACGAGAAAAAGCCACGCAGCGGCAGCGGGCGCGTCCATTCGGCATACCCGGTCGCGTCGGCCAGCTTCTGATAGTCGTGGCAATTGAGTGAAAATTGTTCCCAGGGCGAATGCAGCCGCAGCGGGCCAGAATGCTGAAGATGGAAGAAGTCAATTGGAAAGGTGCGGTTCACCCCGCTGAGCAGCAAATAGCCGCCGGGTTTGACCACACGCAGCAGCGAGCCGATCGCGGCGATCCGCTGCGCCTCGTAATCCTCGGTCACGGTCGTCGTATCGCCAACCGTGCCGATATGCTCGATCACATTCAAGCACTGCACATAATCGAACGACGCTTCGGCAAATGGCAGCGCAAACAAATCGGCGCGCGACAAGCGCACCCGGCAGCGCCGCTCCGACCAACGCAAAATACGGCTGCCCAGGTCGATGCCCCACGCATTGTAGCCTTGGTCATTGAAATACTGCACATCGGCAGCCAGCCCACACGCCGCGGACAACACCGTTGCGCCGGGCGCAAGCCCAAGGCGGCGCAGCAGCGGCAGGGTGTAGCGTTGCGCCCCGCCAAGCTGAAACTCTTCCTCGCGCGGGGCTTTGGTTGCCAGCCACTGTGCTTGAAGCTCCGGCGTTTGCATCCACCAATCGTCAAAATCTAACCCTGGCCCGGCAAAATCGACATAGGCGGCATCGGCAAGTCGGTAACGCCCGGCACACGCGGCACACACAAGCTCGCCGTGTTCAAGCGCCAGCGTGTCGTGGCAGCGCGGGCAGACATAGCACACGCTGTCCGGCGCACGCGGTTCGCGCCCAGCCCTGCGATATTCGGTCGCGACACTGATCATATACGTGTTCCTTGTAGCGCTATAGCAATCCTACCGAATGTATGAAATAAGTACGGGTTCTGCCTCGCGGGCCGCCCCTGAACCCCCGTGCGCTCCGCACGCTACGGCGTCCTCTGGGAGCGCTGTGGCAGGTGCTCGGCGCGCGCGTGCGCCGCATACACCTCGGCGACCGCGCGCGCGTGTGGCAGAATCTGAAACTGGCTGGCCCGCTGCAAACCCTGCTCGCGCAATCGCCCGCGCAGATCGGCATCGGCGAGCAGGCGTGCCAGCCCATCGACAACGGCGCGCTCGTGACCAGGATCGACCAGCAGCGCAGCGCCGCCAGTTACCTCTGGCAGCGAGGTGCGGTCGGCAACCAGCGCTGGCGTGCCGCAGGCCATTGCTTCCAAGGGTGGATACCCAAAGCCCTCGTACATGCCAAGAAAGGCAAACACATCGGCACCGCTGTAGAGCGCTGCGAGATCTTCCTGGGCAACTGGCCCGGTGAATAGCACCGACGACGGAATGCCGAGTTGCTCGGGCAGCGCGAGAATCGATTCAGACAACCAAAGCGGCTTTCCGGCAATAATCAGCGTCTGCGCAAGCCGCTGCTCACGCGAGAGCGCGGCGTAGGCTCTGATCAACTGGTCGACATTTTTCTTCGGCTCGACACTGCCGACATACAGAATATAGCGCTCTGGCACCCCATAGCGAGCACGAACGCTGGCAATTGCCGCCGCATCTGTTACGCGGCTGATCTCGGGGTTCGTTGCTGGATAGATCACACTGATCTTGCTGCGCGGTACTCGGTACACCCGCACAAGATCGTCGGCGGTGTAGTGCGACGACGCAATCACATGAACCGCACGCTTGACACTATCGCGCACCTGGTAGGAAAGCCTCAGCGCCAATGCTTTTGGATAGATCGCGGGAAAGCTTTCCCACCCGATATCGTGGACTGTCAGCACCATCGGGCACGGCGACCAGACCGGCCCCCACCCCTGGGCGTGCAGAATATCGACCGGGCGACGAACCAGTTCAAGCGGCAGCGTTAGTGCAAGCCGTGCATAGGCGTTATAGGGCAACACCATCTGCGGGCGAACCTGCGCCGCGTGCGGTATCAGCGGCAGTGCCAGCGGCGACGAAATGTAGGGAACAAATGTATCTACGCCGTCAAGCTGCGCCAAACCGCGCAGCAGCGTGCGCGAGTAGGTCGCCGTGCCATTGGACTTGATGCCGAGAAACTCGGCGCTGATACCGACACGCATAGCTCGCCTCCGAACATGCAGATTTCATTACCAATCGGAGTTACGCAGTTGCCCAAGCGTTTCCATGTCGCCTGAGGCGGGCAAGGAAATACCTGATAATTGTTTCGTTTTTGGTGCAAAGCACCAAAAACGAAACAAAAAAGATAGATTTTTCATGGGAGAGGGCCGGGGCGCAGGTCTAAAAGCGACCAGCGCGCGTTTTCAGCGGCCAGCACCAGCGCACCACGCGCCGACAGGCCAAATAGCGCCGCCAGGTGCATCGGGTGGGCGGCGTTGCGAATATGCCACTTGAAGTAGTACAGGTATGCCCCGCGATGAAAATCGACGATCGCGGCGCGACTTCGCTTTTTGCTCGCGCGTGTCCCGCCTTTGTGCTCGTCGTGAATGATCACCGATGTTGGTGTGCAGTGAACCTCGTAGCCTGCCGCCCAGATCGCGCGGCACCAATCGACATCGCACCAGTAGCAGAAGTAGCTTTCGTCCATTGGCCCGGCTGCCGCAATCGCCTCGCGCCGAACCAGTATCGCGCAGCTTGATACCGAGCCGGCGGCAAATGGCTGGTCAAACGCCTCGCCCATGTAGATCAGGTAGCGACGCGAGATTGGGTTGTTGGGAAACAGCTTGGTGAGCGGTGAATGCCGCCCAAAAAATGCTGCCATCGGCGTTCTTGATATGCACGTTGTCACCCCAGGTTGAGTACGGCGACCCGTTCTTTCCGACATCCGTAAAGACCTGCTTGTGTGCGGTTACTTTCGACGAGAAGTAAAGCCCTGTATTACCTGCAAAAAAGAGGTTGGCATTTGAATGCACACGGCCGCCGAAATCGAAGCGCGGGCCGGGGTGAAATTCCATGTCGTCATCGTAGAAGATTCCGAACTGGAAGATGGGGATTCGGTTGTTGAGGAAGTATCTCTGAACGTTCACCTGTACGTCCGTCGCGGTATGTGTCACGAGACAGTTCAGCAACCACCTGTCCTGCAATGCGTTCAGACCCTGGAACATATCACCGTTCATCACAACCGTCCGAGCCGGACCGGTTTGAG
>JACMIM010000254.1 GCA_014381165.1 Roseiflexaceae bacterium | reverse complement strand
GCTGCATTGCTTTGAGCGCAGCAGCAGTGCTGATAAGGTCGGCAACCTCGCGCGTGGACAGATCGTGAAGCGTGAGCAGATCTCTGCCGTGGAGCGAGTGGGTCATTAGATACTTCCTCTAGATGCACCAATAGCGCAGCGTTATAATCGGCTGCGTGGCAATCTTGTCAACACTGGCGATGCCAAGCAGGGCGCGCTGATCGAGATATTCTACACGCGCCAATCTTTCCAAGTGCTAGTAGCCTACAGTACCGTTACAAAAAGACAACTTTCCCCTGTTGCTACAGGCGGAGCGCATCAACTGCGTAACTCCTAATATTCTCAGTGGCGTAGCCCAGATTGTACACAGGATTATACGTGGCTGTGTGACTCTTGACAACACCATGGTGTTTTCTAATAATCTAGAAATCTAGTATAATGGGCGAGGCTAGTGTATTGCTAGTCATGCGGCGTACAAGATAGGGAGATGTAATGCGCAACACTATTCGGCACGTAACGAGAGGCTGTCTCGTAGCATTTGGCGTTCTAATACTGGCGATCACAGGCTTTGCGGCCTGGAATTGGCGCAGCACCAGCATTTACCTGTCGAATGTGCAGGGCATCCTCGGCGCACCTGGCTATTTCGGTGGCATGGGCACTGCCGAGGACATGTTGGCGTACATTCAGCAACATCCCACCAGCACAGCCCTAGCGATTGCCACAGTTCAGCAAGATGGCAGCGTGGGCTTTGATACAATGCACAATCAGGCTATGCCAATGCCGCTGGCTTCGACGATGAAGATCGTCGTGCTAGCAGCCTATGCGCGCGAGGTCGAGCAGGGCCGGCTCGACCCTGACGAGCAGATTCTGCTCACCGATTGGGAGCGCTATTATCTGCCTGACAGCGACGGCGGCGCACACAAGGCCGCCCTGGCCGAGCTGAATCTTTTAGCAGATGGAAGCGGTTTTTCAACTGACGGGGCGGCGAGCGTGAAACTTGACCAGCTAGCCCGCGCGATGATCCGCTTTAGTGATAACGCCGCGACCGACTACCTGCTAGCGCGGTTGGGCCAGGATGCTGTCCAGTCAACAATCGAGGAGGCTGGCCTGACTCAGCAGGAGCCAATCCAGCCGATCGTCGGGACATTTTTGAGCTGGCATAACCACGAGCAGCCGGATCAGAGTGTGGCCCGACGGGATGAACTGTTAACCCTCGGCACCAGTGACTACGCCGCCGAAGCGGCACGGCTTGAGGCCGCTTACCTCGACCCGGCCTGGCGCGAGGCTGAACTGCGTTGGCAGGATGAGCGATCTGAGCCGGTCGATGTTGCATATCAGAGCCGCCTGGCTCAAGCGCTGATGCCACACGGCACTGCCGAGGACTATGCTCGGATCATGGCCGGTGTGGTAAGCGACAGCTTTCTTTCGGCGGAGGTATCGGCTATTATGCGCAGGCATCTTGAGTGGCCAATGGAGAAGCCTGGTAATCAACAGAACTACCAGGCGTTCGGGGCCAAGGGCGGCAGCGTTCTCGGCGTCCAGAACGAGGCGATGTACATGATACCGAAGAGCGGCGACTATGCCGACCAGCGGCGGGTGATGGTACTCTTGATCAACGAGATGCCGTTCTCGGCCTGGTTTCGCTTGAGCCAAACTTTTGCCAACCAGGATTTTCTGGTAAAGATCGCAACCGAGCAGGCCTTCGCTAACCGAGTGGAGGCCGAACTCGCCGCAGTGAGATAATTCAGATGAGCAACGACGCGAGCGCACAGACAGAAGATGATTTTGAACAACGGCTCACCGCAGTCGAAGCGCGTTTACGGGCGCTTGAAGCTGGGCGAACGCCGCCTGCACCTGCTCCACAGATCGATATGGAATTGCTCAACGGGCTGCGGGAGCGATCGCCAGTGGGGGTGCCTGGTAGCTTCGGCGGCGGGGTGATGTACGCTGGCGCGGTGGCAACACCAAGTGGCGATGTAGTTTGGCAGATCGAGCGCCCGACGATTGGGCTAATGGCTGTGCCGGTGGAGCGGATTGTGCAGGTGCTTGCTGCGCTTGGTAGTGCGCCCCGGCTTCAGATTGTCCGCGCGCTAGTGGCGGGGCCGCGCACAAGCCAACAGCTTCAGGAGCTGATTGGTATCGGTTCGCCAGGGCAGTTGTACCACCATCTCAAAGATCTGCTGGCTGCTGGCGTGATTGAGCAACGCGGGCGCTCCGATTACCGGATCGCGCCACGCACGGTTGTGCCGCTGCTTGTTATTATTGCCGCTACCTATGATATTGCTGATAACGCCGCATCGGGGTAGGCGAGCACTCGCTTGATCAACAACAAGCGCAGAAGGAATGCATGAATATCACTACGTATACGCCGTCCGAGAACATCCACTTGATCGATACGCTGCATCTCGGGCGCGATCAGGTGATTGGCAGCTACCTGCTGCTGGGCGATGCGCCAATACTGGTCGACCCGGGGCCGACCAGCACCCTGGCCACAGTCGAGCAGGGGTTGGCCAGCCACGGTTTGGGGCTGGGAGATTTGCAGGCGTTGCTGCTCACCCATATTCATCTCGACCACGCTGGGGCGACCGGGACGATTTTGGCGCGGCATCCACACATTCGGGTGTATGTGCATGAGCGCGGCGCACCGCATCTGATCAACCCTGAAAAGCTGCTTGGCAGCGCCACTCGGCTGTATGGCGACCTGATGGACGTGTTATGGGGCGAGTTTTTGCCTGTTCCAGACCAGCGCGTGACCGTGCTGCGTGGTGGTGAAACACTCCAAATTGGCGGGCGTATGCTTGACGTGCGCTATGGCCCTGGCCATGCTTCGCACCATGTCGTGTATATTGACCAGACCAGCGGCGCAGCCTTTGTGGGCGACAATGGCGGCGTGCGGTTGCCTGGCTCGACCTATGCGCGCCCAGCTACCCCACCACCTGATATCGACCTGGAGGCCTGGGATCGCACCCTGACGATGATCGGCGAACTGCGGCCACGGCTGCTGTGTCTGACGCACTTTGGGCCGGTGTTCGACCCTGCCGAGCATCTGCAAAGCTACCGTGAGCGGTTACACCGCTGGGCTGAACTCGTGGGTAGCAGCATTGCACAGGGCGAGGACGACACGGTGAACCTGGCCCGCCTTCAGGAGCTCGCCGTGCAAGAACTCCATGACACACCGGGCGAAGCCGAGCGGTATGAACAGGCGACGCCGCTGTACCAAAGTTGGCAGGGCCTGAACCGCTACTGGCAGCGGCGACGCGCGTGATTCGGCGTGACAAATTTGTTTCTACCCCTAGTCGCCAATGCGCCTCTTCCGCTTTCATGAAAGTGTGCTATAATCTGGTCGGAACGCATCATTACACCTCCTAAACGCAACCTCAACACAGTGTGCCCTGGCCGTTGGCAAGCCGTGCTTGGCAATATCGCCTTCAACGAAGTACCGCGTAGAATTAGGTGCGATTCTTGTGCAAGGCAGGGTAGGTAGAACCATGGCAGAACATCCGACACCTGGTTGGCAAAGCGGTACACATACTAATGGTTGGGAATCATTTTGTGCGTCGGTCGACGAGCTTATTCGCCGTAAGCCGCACACCTACGAGCCGGCGCGCCCGCGTAGCTCGCTGATTGTGCGCGAGTGTATCGATCGGGGCGTTTGTGTGGTGCCGATTTATCAGATCGTTCAGGCTGATGTGAGCCTGGCACAGCTCGACCGCTGGCTGCCGCTCCAGACTGTTGGCATTCCAACAGATGCCTACGATCAGGCGGCCAAACCAATTGACGTGTACAAGCTTGGCAAGAGCTACTATGTGTGCGATGGCGAGCGGCGGGTGGCGCAGGCGTTTGCCCGCAGTCAGCTTTTTTTGCGCGCCAGTGTTTCCGAGCTTGTCGCCGACATCGCATTAGATCAAGCTCAGACGATTGCATTGCTGCTTGAATATGAGCGCGCTCAGTTCTTTGCCGCGCACCGTTTTGCGCCAACTTCCCCGCTTTTCAGCGCTTCTGCCAATGTGCTTGGCAGCTTTCAAAAGCTTGCTGACCATCTTGATAGCTGGCGAACCATTTCGCCCTGTGATGATGATACAAACGAGCTAGCGTGGCAAGAGCAACTGTTCGTGCCACTGCTGCACATGACACGCCGCAGTAAACGGCTCAGTTTTCTGGCTGAGTATGGTGAGATAGATATCATTGTCTGGGCGCTCGACCGGCACGGCCCGATGTGCAACGGCCAGCCAATCAATGAGCGGCTGATGCTGGCCCGGCGCACGCTGATCGCGTTGTGGTTAGCGCTTCACAGCAGCGCGGTGGAGCGTGAGTAGTCGCAACGCTGGTAGTTCCGCATTCGCAGAAGCCCCAACGCACGCAATCAGAATTCGGCGTGCGTTGGGGCTTTTGCAATTCCGCGGCGCGCGGCGTGCTACAAGAGCTGTAGTGACACCCACATGACTGAATGGAATCGATGCAGGAAGACGCACATATTATCTTGGCCATCCCTGGTGCGTGGCCGACACGGGCTGAGATTGTCGGCGCGATTGTGCGGCAGGGCCGCTTTCTGTTTTCTGGCGATACGATCACCGACCTGACCACGCAGTTGAGCTACAGCCTCGACATCCACGAGCGCGATGAAAAGCTGGCCAGCGCGATCGCCTTTGCTGGGCAGCACTCGATCACCCGTGAAGATGTGGCGAAACTTCAGCAGCACACCTTTGTCTTGTACCTGATCGGCCCTGGCGGAGTTTCCGCCGCCGCACGCGACATCATGCCGGTGGCCGAAAGCTTGCTCCAGGCTGGTGGGATGGCCGTACAGGTGCTGACATCCGGAGCGGCCCACAGCGCGGCCTACTGGCGCATGATCACGCAGCACCGCGCCAACCCGCCCGCGCTTTTCGATGCCTATGTGACGTTTGCGCAGCAGGAAGGACGCTTCTTCTCGGTGGGCATGCAGGTATTTGGCCTGCCCGATGCGCTGGTCGAGGGCGTACTCGATCCCCATGAGGCCGGCGAGCTGATCCAGACCTTTCTGCTGTTCACGTTGCTGGAAAACCCGGCGCTCAAGGATGGCCAGGCGTTTCGAATCGACCCGCAAGCGCCGACCTATCGGTTGAGCTACGGGCCGAGCGATCTCCAGGAGCTGGATAATCTGATGTATAATCCATACGGGGTTTGGCGGATGTTGGCCTAGAAACGATGTCTTTTAGATAGCCACGAAGGTACGAAGATAGAATAGTTGCTAGGAAAACGTGCTGTCTTTGGGCCTTCGTGGCAACATGTGCTGTTGTTTCGTGCCGTAACGCCGACGATTGAGTTTAGAGGAGGATTTTATGGGTAAAGTCGCAATTCACGGATTTGGCCGGATCGGCCGCACGCTGATGCGGATCGGGTTGGAGCGCAACTTGTTCACGCCCTTCTCGATCTCGGACATCAAGGATGTCGAGACGCTGGCGGCGCTGTTCTCGGTCGACACCAACTATGGCCGCTGGCCCGAGGAGGTCAAGCCGCGCGAACATGGCTTCACGATCGGCGGGCGCGAGATCAACTACTATAACTCGATGCAGGAGCTGCCGAACTGGGGCGACCTGGGTGTCGATGTAGTGGTGGATTGCACTGGCCGCGCGACAACACGGGCGGGCGCGCAGGCGCATATCGACCGTGGCGCACAGCGTGTGCTGGTTTCGGCCCCATCCAAATCAAAAGAAGACGCCGACGCCTTTATCCTCATGGGTGTCAACACCGAGGACTACAACCCCGAGCAGCACAAGATCGTCTCGATGGCCAGCTGCACGACCAACGCGCTGGCACCGGTGGTCAAGGTACTGCTTGACAACTATGGTATTCAGTACGGCCTGTTCTCGACCGTGCATGCCTACACCAATACGCAGTCGCTGACTGACCAGCCCATGAAAGATCGCCGCGACTCATGGGCGGCGGCGGAGAATGTGATTCCCTCGTCTTCGGGCGCGGCCAAGGCGCTTTCGATGATCTACCAGGGCCTGAAGATCACGGGCAAGGCCTACCGTGTGCCGGTGCGCACCGGCTCGATCGTCGAGCTGAACTGTATGACTGAGAAGCCGGTGACGGCCGAGGCTGTCAACGAGGCCTTCCGCAAGGCTGCCGCCGAGGGGCCGCTCAAAGGCATCATGGACGTGCTGGAGGGCGAGTGGGCCTCGTCGCGGATTGTCGGCGACAAGCACTCGTCTATTATCGACCTGCCGCTTACTATGGTGCAGGACACCAACTTCCTTTCGGTGGCGGCCTGGTACGATAACGAGTACGGCTACACCTCGCGTCTGGCCGAGATGACGAACATCATGGCGAACAAATAAAAGGTGATACGCGGGGGCTAGCCCCGCGGCTACGAATGCGATACAGGACACCAAGATCAAAGGTCTTGGTGTCTTGGTGTTTTACGGGGTGGCTGTCGGTAGTTCGGGGCTACGCTCTTGTTCAGCTGCCGTAACTGCCGCCGCGCGTTCGGCCTCGGCTTGCTCTAGCCGTACATCGAGATCGCCGCCAGCATCGCTACTCAGCGCATCGCGGCGGGCTTGGGCCTGCTCGCGAATGTAATCGGCGCACGAACTGTAGGTGCGGAAATCGGCGTTGAGTTCAGTTAGAATCTTGGTCGATTCTTGGGTTGCTTTTGATTGAACGCAATTGGCCTGCTGGTAAGCTGCGCCGGATTGTTTGTTCGCGCTGGATGTCGACTCGCCCTGCACACAATTGTAGTAGGTCGTCCACTCGCTCCAGTTGAAGTTCTCGCGGAAAATACGGTCGAGTTCGTCGGCGTTGTTGGCCGGGTAATACACACCGCCGCCAGCCTCGGCGGCCGCCTTGAGCTGCGCTGTCCCCTCGGCATCTACGTCGAACCCGATGATGTTGACGACAGCCTGAATTCCCGACTCGTGCAGCGCCCTGGCCGCCGCGACCGGATCTCCGTCGCAGGTCTCGATACCATCGCTGACCAGATAGATGATATTGCTGCTGGTCGCTCCATCGAACTGGGCGAAGTCCTGTTGTGCAGCTTCAAGCGAGGCGGCGATTGGCGTCCAGCCAGTCGCGTCGAAGCCAGCGATTGCGCTTTTGAATTTGGCTGCGTCGAGCGGCTGGAACGGGTAGATTTGCTCGGTGCCCTGGCAGGAAACCGGTCGATCGACTTCGGCATTCGAGCCAGTATGGCCGTAGACCCGTAGGGCAACATTAGCTGTTGCGGGCAGGGTGTCGACAAAGCGTGTCATCACGTTTTTGGCGATCTCCATCTTGCTCTGGCCGCCAAGCTGCGCGGCCATGCTGCCGGATGAATCAAGCATGAG
>JACMIM010000253.1 GCA_014381165.1 Roseiflexaceae bacterium | reverse complement strand
TGTTTGACAAGACCGGGGTGCGCAGCCGGCGCGATCTCGTCAGCAAGATCTTCTTCACCTACTATGAGCCGCGGGTCAGCGATAACGAGCGGCGGGCACTTGCGGGCCGGCCACTGCGTGGTGGGCCGATCGATCGGCGCTGAGGTGATCAGGACAAAAGGTGTCACGTTGGTGTTTCACTGTATAGCATCACAAAAGATGACACTTGCGACAACAAGAAGTGCAAAGGGTTATGCGCCTCTCGTGTACACGAGGCCGACAGCCAGGGGCGGTCAACCTGGCATAATGCGCGCTCTGATACCCCAGAAAGCTGACGTATCAGAGCGCGCATTATAGAACTTTAGCACTAAAGACGAAGATGGCCACATCCTGAAGTGCCTCATGGCGTCGCTGCTGAGGCCGCAGACGATACGCTGCCCCACATCAGCAGCGACGACCGCCTCGACAGCTACCTCGTCCGCTCGTCGAGCGCCGTCGTCTTCCCCATCGATCACTGCCAGCAAACGCTGGCCTACCTCCTGATGAACCGCAGCAGCTCGAGGAATTCGAGAAGAAGCTCGTTAAGCCAGCTCCTTTGCTCATGCTGGGCGCAATTTGAGCCTATTTTGTGCTCCCTACGTAAGCCATTAGTAACTAGTTGGTTATACCAATTTTTTACTCTTGGCTGGAGAGCTAATCTTCTATCTGCCGCGCCACAGCTTGACAGGTGTCGCACAGGAGTTATGTATGCAGCGCCACAATCGGCACGTTCTCCTCGCCCTGCTTTCACTGCTCGCGCTTGTACTCCTCAGTCTCGCCTTCGCACTCGCCCCACCTACGCCGCTCCGAATGCGCGCAACGAGGTTGAGCAAGCGTGGCGTCGGGTCCAAGCGCGTGGCGCTTACTCGTGGCAGAGCGAACTGATATTGCGGGGGCAGCCGCTACCGGCAGTGAGAATGTTGGCTTGAGCGGTACAGTGCAGCGACTCACAAGCTACGGAACATCGCCCTCCTTGTCGGCACGCTTGCCATGCGCCTTGTAGGCGGCGAGGCGCTCGGCGGCGCGCTCAGCAAACATTCCAGGCGACGCAAAGCGTTCGCTCACTGTGCCTCCGATCGTCATATGTGTGCCGCTAATTTCACGGCCAGGCCGTTGGTGCGTTGTATGTGGAGAATCGAGTGGAAGCTTACCCGGAGTATAGGCAAGCCGCCCGGCGGGGCCTATCAGGGCAACACCTTATTTCTGCTGGTAGAACCACCTTAATCCCTGTGCGATGGTGCAGTACGGGATGCTCGCATCATACAATGTTGTTGCGGCTCCTCTTGTACGAAGCACACCTGTAGTGTCGGCTGGCCGTGCATTTCGAACGTGCAGCTATTGCCAGTGCGCACTACTCAGTGCCACCGGGTGAACAGCACATCAATCACAGGGCCACCAAGTTATGCCGGTGGAGTCGCGCCTGGTGGTGTGTATGCGTCAGCGGGAAGCCCAAGCTGTCGCAGCAAGGTAGCGAGGTTGTAAGAATCTCTGACGTGCCGAATCAGCGAGGATTTCAGCTCGAAGAAGGAGACGACCGGCAGCGAGAACGACTTGCCGGTTGGCGGTAGGTGGGGCGCAATTGCTCCGATATCGGTGCCTGAGAACGTCCACATCGCTGCAGCGCGGTTGCCGCGCTGGAATGCATCAACGATCTCGATCTTTGCGTCGCCGATGCTGGCATTGGTGATCAAAACCCACAGCGCCACACCTTCTTTGCCTTGAAAACGAGCCTCGAAGGCCAGGTCTTCGTACACCCCGTCATTCGTGAACAGCGTCACCATCCGCTCCGGGTCGTGAGCATTCCACGCAGCCGCCCACTGGCGAACGATTCGCGGCACTGCCCGTGAATTCCTTTGGTCGCTGTCTTGGCCAGCAGATGCGCGCTCAACGGGATATGCTGAGAGGAGGGCTGCGCCAGCACTTGCTCCCACCGCTCCAAGAAACGTCCGACGTGTTACTTGCCGAGCCATATCTCGCCTCCTTATTCGTACTGGGTACATTTTTTACCCACTTAACCCACCATTGGCCTGCTGCCGCAAGGCTACGCGTGCGATGTTGGCACCTGTGCCTCGTACCAGCGAATTGTGTTGCGGAGTGCCTCTTCCACCGGCGTTGCCTCGACGCCGAAGGTGTGGGCGATTGCGCTGGCATCCACAGTTTGTGGCTCCTGATACTGGTAGAACATCTCGACAAACTCGCGCATAAATGGGTCGAACAAGCCAAACGCTTGGATCGCTAGCTTTGGAAAGGCCAGCGTCTGCACCGGCTTGTCTAGCACCTGCCCGACGAGTTGTGTCATATCGCGCTGACTCATCACTGGTGTCACCGGCACGTGCCACGCCCGCCCAAAGGCTTGCTCGCTTTGCCCTAACACCGCAAGGCTCCGTGCGACATCGCCGATATAGCTGAAGCTGTGGGGCAAATCGATGTTGCCCATCAGTTGTGCCCGTTGCCCAGCCAGCGCTTGTGGAAACACACGATCCCCAAACACGGAGTTGCGGACGCGCGGGCCGTAGAAATCAGCTGCACGTGCCAGCGTCACGGGTATCACGCCGTCATGGTGTGCTTTAATATAGTTCTCGGCCAACTGTGCCCGCATCCGCCCTTTGCGCGTTGTTGCCGCGAACGGCGTGCGCTCGGTCATCACCTGCCCGTGTGTTTTGCCATACATGTAAAGCGTATCCATGACCACCAACTTTGCCCCACTTGCCGCCACGCCCGCCACGATGCTCTTTTGCAGCTGCGGCATCACCGCAGCCTGGTCTTGGTAGGCAACGTTGGCGCAGTGATACACCACCGCAGCGCCCTCGGTCAGCTTGCGCACAACCTCGGGCTGCATCGCGTCGCCTTTGATGAGTTCAGCACCCGCCGCAATCTGGCCTTTGCCGCTGCGGTTAACAAGGCGCACTCGTTTGTCCTGAGCGAGCAGTACGTCGGCAAGGGTTGTCCCGACTGGGCCAGTGCCGAGAATGACATGCAGTTCCTGGTTGTCACGCATATCCGTTCCTTTCTTAGAGCTACCTTACGAACGTTAAAACATTTAACACTGTTCGATGCGACGCAAAAAAAGTGGTCATACTGCCACACGCGTTGTTTTCCAAGCGAGCATCTGACTTCGGAGTGCGTGTTCGAGCAGCGCGTGAACGCGTGTATCGTCGCCCGTGATGCGTTTGAACAGATGCAATGTCACAAAGCCGTGTAAAATGCACCAGAAAAGCTCGGTCGCACCATAGGAATCCTTCATTGCAATTGTGTTGTCCTGCGCCCACTCGGCCAGCGCCGTTTGTACCGTCTCGGCTACTTTCTGGACGGCCTGCACCATCACGGCTTTGTTGAGTGGCACTTCGCTTGAGCCGTGCATGAGTTGATACAATTCCGGATTGGCGAGCGCAAATGTCCAGTACGCCCAACCGACATTGAACAAGCGCGTTTCGCTATCGGTGGCAGTTGAACGCTGCGCCTGTTGCATTGCTAGATTGAGCTGCGCGAAGCCCTCGCGGACAAGTTCGAGCAACATTGCCTCTTTGCTGGCAAAGTATTCGTACACCATCGGCGCGCTATATTCGATCTCCGCACCGACTTTGCGAATTGTCAGCGCCGGCCACCCATCGCGCTTGGCTATCGTCAGAGCCGCCGTCAAAATAGCCTGCCGTGTGATCTGTCGTTCGCGTTCGCGACGTTCTTTGATACCCATACTTCTATCGTTGTTAAATCACCTACCGATGTTCGATAAACATATGATAACGTATCTTTGCTCCAATGTCAAGAATGGATTTTGGATATGCATTCAGGCTTGCAATCCCTCTTCCAACCGTACCGCCTCGGGATCGTTTGATACATATTGACATTGAGCGCTATATATGTCACAATGTCTTCATGCCGACGACGATGACAGACGACGAGGCTGCCATCCGGCGCGCGAGGGTTCTGACCGCCGCGCGCTGGTGCTTCCTGAACTTCGGCTTTGCCAAGACATCGCTCGAGGACAT
>JACMIM010000252.1 GCA_014381165.1 Roseiflexaceae bacterium | reverse complement strand
TCTTTGTTCTTTGTTCTTTGTTCCAAGGTTTCCTGTTCTTTGTTCTTTGTTCTTTGTTCCAAGGTTTCCTGTTCTTTGTTCTTTGTTCTTTGTTCTTTGTTCTTCCACTAATCTCCCCAGCGCCACCACACAGGCCAGCGCCGAGCCGAGCGAGACCAACCGCCCAGCCAGCAGCGCATTGCCGCCAGTCAGGCTAGAAACCAGCAACGTACACAGAAGATACACCGGCGGGTAGTTGACAACCAGGTGCGGCGGTTGGTCGATCGGGCCATATAACTGAGAGAGCGAGCCGCCAGCACGCAGCACAGCGACCTGCGCCAGCAGCGGGCCTTCTCCATAATCGAGCGGAAACGGGTAGCCGAGCACCTGCACGGCGTGGCGAACAAAGAATAACCCATGCAGCCCAACGAGCGCAGCCAGCACAAGCGCCGCCGCGAGTTCGGCGAATTGCAGCGGTGTGGCCGGCAGCCAGCGGCGGCGCACAACAGGCGGGGAGTGTGACATGGGCCAGATGATACGGCATGCTGAGGAAAGCCGCAACAGCGCACGCTTATTGTTACAGGAGAAACGCGGTCGCGCCATGCCGGCGGGCTGAAGCCCTCGGCTACGTGTACGAAGCCCGCCTGCGCGGGCTAAACCAGTGGCTTCAGCCCGCCGGCGCATTCGTCATTGGCACATCACCGAACATACGCTGCGGGAACTATACCGCCGTTCAGATGACGGGTGTATAATGAACATATCTCTTCGATCTGGAGGCTTTGATGTCTACCGACTCATCCATACATACAAGTCCGTTCTGGCGAATTGCTAGCATTGGCGCTGGTGTGCTGCTGGTACTGCTGGTGCTGGTGCTCCTTAGCGCTGGCGGCGGCAGTAATCTTTCCGGCAGCGGCAGCCTGCTGGTGTACGCGCCGGCGGCGTTTCTCGCCGGTGTCTTCAGCTTTCTTTCGCCCTGCACACTGCCCATCCTGCCCGCCTACTTCGCCTTTACCTTTCAGGCCCGCCGCGAGCGTATTGTGGCAATGACCGTCGCCTTCTTTCTTGGCCTAGCCACCACCATGGTTGTGATTGGCTCGATCTCCACCGCCTTCAGCCAGGTGCTGCGCTATAACATGGCGCAGTTCGCGCAGATCGGCGGGCTACTTGTGATCGCGTTTGGTGTGATGAGCTTCTTTGGCAAGGGCTTCACCGGGGTTAAACTGATGGATCGGCCTGCGGCCAGCATCGCCGGCTCCTACTTCTACGGCGCGACATTCGCGCTCGGCTGGTCGGCCTGTGTCGGCCCGATCCTGGGTGCGCTGTTCACCCTCCTGGCGGTTGGCGGCGTCGGTATGGCGCAGGGGGCCGTGCTGTCATTCATTTATGCGCTGGGCCTGGGCGCACCGCTGATCATCGTGGCCAGCTATTTTAGCAAGCTTGGCCGCGGCTCGGCCTTCTGGAACCTCATGCGCGGCAAGGCCTTTGAGCTGAATCTTGGCTCCACCACCCTGCACCTGCACACCACCAGTATGGCCTCGGGCCTGCTGCTGATCATGATGGGGCTGCTGCTGGCGACCGGCCAGATGGTGCTGATCAGCCAGTGGGCCAGCCAGACACCAATGGCCAGCTGGGCCTATCAGATTGAAAAGTGGATCGCCGGGATTTTTGTGCGCTAGCCCCGCTGCCAGCATCCGACCAACACATCCAGCTCACGAATGCTCCTTGTCGCAAGCTCACGGTTACTCGTGAGCTTTTCTGTATACCTGGCACACTTCCTGCTTTCTTCTTTGCCAGTGAAGGAAAACGACGCAAAGGAGTGATGATAATGACGTACGACCCCAACCGCCCGCTTGTCCCAACATCCACCGAGCGCGAGATCGATCGCACTGCCGACAAAGCCAAGAATGCGATCGATAACGCCGCCGACCGGGCAGGTAACCTAGCCAATCAGGCCAGCGACAAGGCCAACCAGGCTGGTAACATTGTCAGCGACAAGGCCAACCAGGTTAGCGACGCCGTTGGCGACAAGGTCAATGAGCTAAAGCAGACTGAGGCTGGCCAAAAGGTCACCCAGGTTGCCGGCGATGTGCGCGACAAGGCCAATGAAGTCGCTGGTCAGGCTGTCGAAAAGGCCGACGAAGCCACCACGACTGCTGGCGTTAAGCTTCAGGATGCGGCAACCATGCTGCGCGAGAAGGCCCCCACCGATGGCGCCGTTGGCCAGGCCGCAGCCGCCACCGCCAACACGCTTGAGAAGGCGGGCAGCTACCTGGAACAGCAGGATATAGCTGGCATGCGCGGCGACCTTGAGTCGATCATTCGCAAGCACCCGACTGAGTCGCTGCTGATCGCATTTGGCGCTGGCTTTTTGCTTGCTCGTAGCACCCGGAGGTAGTGATGACTGAGCGCGATTCCTCGGTCGGCACGCTGGTCTCCAGCATTGTCGGCGATGTGCAAACGCTCGCGCGTCAGGAAATTGCGCTGGCGCGCGAGGAGATCAAAGAGGAACTGAGCACCGCTCGCGATGCCGCTGTCAAGCTGGGCATCGCAGCGGCAGTGCTCAGCATCGGCGGTATTCTGTTAACCGTGTTCCTGTCGCTTGCAATCGCCGATCTATTCGACTGGCCGACCTGGGCAGGCTTCGGCTTGGTCGGCCTGGTGTTTGCGATTATCGGCGGTGTCCTGCTCTTCTTAGGGAAAAAGGATATCGATAAAATCCAGCCGATGCCTCAGAAGACCATCGATACAATGAAGGAGAATGTGGAATGGATAAAAGATCGGACGACATCCGACAGGACATAGAGCAGACTCGTGCCTCGCTCGATGAAAAGATCGATATGCTGGAAAACAAGGCCACCGAGGTCGTCGATCAGGTCAAGACCACTGCGACCGACACGATCGACACGGTAAAGCAGACCTTCGATGTGAAGAAGCAAGTCAGTGAGCGGCCTTGGGTAGCGCTTGGCGCAGCATTAGCGGCTGGCTATGTGCTCGGCAACCTGGGCAACGATAACGACGGGCGCAGCTCCCAGAGCACCGGTCCAACCTACGATTACAACCAGCACGCCAACAACGGCCCTTCGACCATGGACACGATTAAGTCCAAGAGTCAGGATTTCTTCTCACAGTTCGATGATGAGATCGACATGCTGAAGGTCGCCGCGATGACAACGCTAACCGGCTTCATTCGCGACACCGCGCGCGAAGCAATCCCAGCGCTCGGCCCACAGATCGAGCGGCTACTCAAAGAACGCGGTCTGAACATCGGCGGCAGCGCTGACACCTACAGTTCGACTGAGAGCTTCGCTGGCAGCTCCAGTGCTGGCTACACGCCCAAGACCTATAGTAGCAGCGTGACCGCCGGCGCGCGTAGTGGTACGGCCATGGACAGCAGCCACGGCAGCTTCACGGCATCGAGTGCGCCGAACGCCTCGATGGACTACGAGACGGCCGGCGGCAAGGTCAATAACGACGCCATCCCGCAGATGAATCGCTATGGGATGCCGCCGCCCACACCCTCGCGCGACGACCAGGATTTCTACACCACCTACCAGCCCGGCGAAGATGATCGTGTCGTCGGCGGTGGCGATAAGTCGTAGATTTAGTAGTACCACCAAGACACCAAGGCACCAAGATTTTCAAGATCTTGGTGCCTTGGTGTCTTGATAGTAAACAGCAGCTACTCAGGCGGGTTCACGAACATCCGTGGTGGTACCACGCCGACCTGATCCATATACTTGCCGTTCCGGTCGCTATATGCCACCTCACACTCTTCATCGCTCTCGAAAAACAGTACCTGCGCAATGCCCTCGTTGGCGTAGATGCGCGCTGGTAGTGGCGTGCTATTCGTCAGCTCCAGTGTCACATAGCCGCGCCAGCCCGGCTCGAAAGGCGTTGTATTTACGACAAGCCCACAGCGCGCATAGGTTGAATTGTGTACTACAAAGCCATTTGCAAGAAAATTATGTGCATCAGGAATTGTGATGTCGTAGACTGGTTCTACACCCACAAGCTCGATTGATGCGACTGTGTCCCAAAGTACATCGGAATCAACTAACGCAAGCAACTCCTCATCCTGTGTAGCCTGCGCCACATTTTGAGCAATAGTATAGGGTAAGGACTGCTGGTTTGCAGAGCGAAAATTGACTCCTGCGACATTGCGTAGCGTGCGCCCCGACGTAATCAACGCTGCCTGCACCTGTTTCCATACCTCAGGCGGCAGAGTATCGAAGTTCGACTTCTGCTTTGGTACAAGCGTGATATACTCCAAAATCTCCTCAAGCCTGCGCTGCTTCATGCTTTCAGGAATAAATCCTATGTGTTGAGCGAATAGACGGATCATGTCTTTGTCTGTCATTGCGACACGGTAGATGCGTGTCCCATTCCACACAGCTTTGCTCTTGAGTACAGCGAAGATGCCGAAGCGCAGCAACAGATGGCGCACATCTTCTGCGAGCCGTTTGGAGATGGAGTAATACTCAAGATGTACACTATCACCACTCTGGTGGATGCTGCCATCACCAGAAAAAAGCGCTCGTAGGAATGTAGCCACGCTCTCCCGAGGCGCGCGAAAAATCACCGAGGGAACAAACTTGTCTTCAGAATGTTTATCGCAGTCTAGCGATCGGAGCCACTTGTAAGCACGATTCATTTCTGGAATACCACCACGTCCACGGTGGTTGATCAAATTGATGCCGTACTTTCCAACGTGTGATACCTCGCAGCCGAATGCATGTGCTGCTTTGGTAAAGCATTCTTGCAACACATGGTCACCGGATGTATAACGTGGGCTATGACCAGGGGTAGAACACTGCCCATCCGATAGCATAAATCCAAGCAGTAACGCTTCGTGTTCTGGTAGATGTTGTTTCCCAAATATCTCGCACCGCCGAGCAACTGCGATACGAGCGCCGATATGTAAGTCCTGTAGCGCTGTCCAACCATGTATCGTTCGGAAAGGATGCGAAGCGGTTGCCTTGATGATAGAACCTGAGCGAGTTGTGAGGCGGTAGACCGGCTGCTGTCCGCTGAACACATGCTCACTTACCTCGCTTCGCCGCATACGCCAGCCCTTCAAGGCAACCGTTTGACTCGATTGTCGTTGAATAAAATCCGCAATCGTGATGTAATCGCCGGTCAGGCCATCCACAATACGGGTATCACCTGTAAGGCATTTGCCTAAGCATATTGCTAGCACATTGCGTGGAATATGAAACAGCTCGACCGAGCGCGCCAGTGCGAATGAGTTCGGCGGGATGTCGATATGATCGGCCTTGATATCGACGAACGAGCGCGGGTCGAAGCGCTTGGGGTCGACGAGCGAGTTAAAGACATTGGTAAAGACCTTGAACTCATCGGCCACGCGCATGTCGTAGCCATACGATGACAGGCCGTAGGAAATAATCCCCTCGCGTACCTGGCGATCGACGAATGGCTCGATCATACCCTGCTCTAGCGCCTTTTGGCGTATCCAGCGATCCGACTTGATGGTCACAGCAGTGCTCCTTGCGCGGGGTGGTTTTCGGTTGGCGCATTATACCACCGCCGCATTGGCTGGTTGCGTGCCCCGCACACATGCGCTACAATGCTGCGCTGCCTGAACCACGGAGGAATGAATCCAATGTCCAAAAAGCGCGTAACGGTTGTCAATGATCACCCCGATTTCCTCGCGTTGCTGTCCGAATTCCTGGGCGAGGAGGGCTATAATGTGATAACTTTGCCAAAGCATCAGGGGGCCTTCGAGCAGATCAAGGACAGCCAGCCCGACATTGTGATTTGCGATCTGATGTTTGACAACATGCCAGAAGGCTGGGCGCTGCTCGATATGCTCTACCTCGATCCTGCTACCCGCGCGATCCCCTGTGTGCTCTGTACAGCCGCCACCGAGCGCATCCGTGAAATCGTTCCGTCACTAAGCGCCAAAGGCATCCGCTGGATAGAAAAACCATTTGAGTTGGAACGCCTGCTAGAAGTCTTGGCGACAATTGAAACCGATCCTGCTGCACGGGCGCGTAATCTTGACACAACCGATTAGCTACAAGAGAATTCACAGCCCGCGCCATCACAGGAGTTTTGTGTATGACAATTGCACTTATTGTCCACGGCGGCGCGTGGGCAATCCCCGACGACGAAGTTGCGGAGCATACAGCTGGCTGCGCGGCGGCGCTTGAGGCCGGCTGGCGTGTACTAGCGGCGGGCGGCAGCGCGCTCGACGCCGCCGAAACTGCAGTGCGCGTCCTCGAAGACGCGCCAATCTTCGATGCTGGCATCGGCTCGGTACTCAACCGCGATGGCTTTATCGAGATGGACGCCGCTATCATGGATGGCAACAGCCTACGTTCAGGCGCGGTCGCCGCCGTCCAGCGGGTCAAGAATCCAATCACGCTGGCCCGGCGGGTGCTGGAAAGCGATGTCGTGCTGCTGGTCGGCCATGGTGCTGAACGAGTCGCCGCAAGCGCAGGCGTGAACTTCTGCGATCCGGCTGCACTGATTGTTCCCCGCGAACAGCAGCGCTTTGAATATCTACGGCAAAAAGCCCAGGTGCATGCCCAGGATGCCTTCATGCAGCACCCTGGTGATACCGTAGGCGCAGTTGCTCTCGACGCGATTGGCAACTTGGCCGCCGCTACATCTACTGGCGGCACCGCCTACAAGTTGCCTGGCCGCGTCGGCGATTCGCCGCTGATCGGCGCAGGCCTCTACGCCGATAATACGACTGGCGGTTGCTCCTCGACTGGCTGGGGCGAATCAATCATCAAGGTGCTGTTGGCCAAAACCGCCACCGACGCCATTCCGCAAGTCGCCACCCCAATGCTCGCCGCACAGCAGGCGGTTGATATCCTGGCACGGCGCGTTGGCGGCTATGGTGGTGTTATCCTGCTCGACGCACACGGGCGTCCAGGGTTCGCCTTCAACACACCGCGGATGGCATATGGCTATCGTACTGGCGTTGAGACCGTTGTAAGCACCGAGAGAGTGGTATAATCGTACTCACTAGGATTGCTACAAAAGTCCGCATATGTAACAAGGAGACATACATGGCAAAGCAACAGTGGCAGCAAGCACCTGAGATGGAGATCGACCCAGCTAAGAACTATCGCGCTACGATCACGACCAGCAAGGGGAGTATCGTTCTGGAGCTTTATCCCGCCCACGCGCCAAAAACCGTAAACAACTTTGTGTTTCTGTCCAAACAAGGCTTCTACGATGGCCTAAAATTCCACCGGGTGATTCCCAACTTCATGGTTCAGGGTGGCGACCCGACGGGCACAGGCTCAGGTGGCCCCGGCTACAAGTTCGAGGATGAAACCTATGGCAACCCACTAAAGCATGAAGAGGGTGTTATTTCAATGGCCAACGCCGGACGAAACACCAATGGCAGCCAGTTCTTTATTACACACGCACCACAGCCGCATCTCAATGGCAAACACACGGTGTTCGGGCGCGTTATCGAGGGGCAGGAGATCGTCAACGCTATTCGTCAAGGCGATACGCTCGATGGCGTTGTGATCGCCGAAAACTAGAACGCCAAGCGTATGGTTCGCCAGTTCACCGATCATGCACGGCGAACCATACACTTTTACCGCTCTATAGTAATGGGCAATAGTATTGATCCACATGCGTTACAACATACCGCGTCGAAGCGCGATCCGGCACCTAATCCCTAGCCCCTGAACCTTGCACCCAGCTATAGTGTCTTTAGATACGCAAGCAGTGCCGCCGTTTCCTGGTCGCTAAGGCGAAACCCAGGCATAGCTCCGATCTGGCCTCGCCCACCAGCGCGGATGAACGCTGCCACGCTTTCCTCAGTAATTGCATCACCAGTTGGCAGCCGACCGTTATAATCAACTCCAGGTGGCAGCGCCGGCCCACCCGCTGCGAACAACCCAGCCAAGCCGGGACCAACGCCAGCCTGCGTCGTCGTAGCGTGGCAGGAGGCACAGCGCGTGCGGAACAACGATGCGCCGAGTGATTGCGGCGTTGTAGCGCCATCTTGCACCGGCGGGCGGCCAAACAACAACGTGGCCACCAGCACACCGCCGAAGACAATTGCCAATACCAAAAGCAACAATATAGGTCTACGCGAAGCCGACATATAAAAGTTCCTCTGCCGTTTTTTACAACGCTGGTAGGAATGCTACTACATACAACACAAAAGCGCACGGCTTATGCTCGTGCGCTTCGTCGTGGAGGGCAGGGGGGGATTCGAACCCCCGTAGGTTTCACCCTAACTCGTTTTCGAGACGAGCACGTTCAACCACTCCGTCACCTGCCCATTATCTTGTATCACAGAGCGGCGGCTGCAACCTTTGCAGGCGCAACCGCCGCTATTTGATGGTGATCCCGGCGCGACTCGAACGCGCGACCTCTTCCTCCGCAGGGAAGCGCTCTAATCCACTGAGCTACGGAATCCTAAACTGTGAACTACTGCAAGAATTCGGGAAAACCCGTTTGCTCACAACAAATGTATAATACCACGCACTAGGCAAAATTGCAAACACCAGGAACCCTCGGCTCCCACTCCCCGGTGGGAGCGTGCTAGGGTAAGCGTGCATGAGCAATCAATGTTTCTGCACCTCGCTATAGTATCAGGACTTTCGCTTGCTCCCAAATTTACTCTTAGCAGTTTTTTGCGCCGCAGCGCAAAAAACTGCTAAGAAAAAACAATTCCTTGCCTGCCGCAGGCGAAAAAGATGCTGTAAGCGAAAGTCATGAGTATGAGAGCCCGGATGCTTACTGACATGATAAGGACAAACAGTATGGCTCACCCTGGTAGTTCGGTAGTAGTAAACGTCGACCTAGGACACTCGTTTCAAACTATTGATGGATTTGGTGTCAATATCAACTCAATGTATTGGCACCAGCCCTGGAATCGCATCCTGTTGGAGACGTTAATCGATGACCTTGGCGCAACGCTCTTCCGAGTTGATATCTTCGGCAAAACTAATTGGCCTGACCCGACCGGCGAAATTGGTTTAGCATCGCTTAGTCCAACGCATCTTGCTTCGGTTTACCAAAGTGAAGTCGCACAGCGCGGCTGGGGCATGATTCGGTATCTAAATGAGCGTGGAATTGCGCCATACTTAACTGTCAGCGGCGATGTACCGCGTTGGATGCTAGCCGCTGATGGTGCGACGCTCGCTGACAGCCACAACTTTTGCGAGTTGTTGCTTTCGCTGGTTGACTGGGCCAGAAATCGTGAGCAATTACGCTTCTCGTTGTTTGGCCCGTTGAACGAAACTGATCTGGGAAGCCCAGAAGGGCCGACCGTTGCTCCAGCCGACTATGCCCGGATTGCAGCGCAACTCGTGCAGATGATGGATGCACATGGCCTGGGCGATGTACGCCTAGTGCTAGCCGAGCAAGGCCGCCTGAACACTGACTATCTTCGCGAGCTTGCGCGCGACGAATCGCTCTGCCGTGCTATTGGCGTGGTTGGAATGCACTGCTACAGCAACTATTCAGCGGCGCAGTATAGCGAAATTCACGACTTTGTGCGGGGTAGTGCGCTGGCCAATGCGCGGCTTTGGATGACTGAGTTTGGCGATCTCGATCAAACCGGCGAACGCGAATGGTATGTAGCGTGGTGGGCGTTCTCTCGGCTGCTTGACGCGCTCGAGGGCGGATTTCAAGCTGCCCTGGTCTGGGACGCCTTCGATAATTACCATGACCACGATGAATCATGGTCAATCTATGGAATTATGCGTACAGCTCTCAAGCGATACGTGCCCAAAAAACGTTACTATGCCCTTCGTCAGGTTTTTCGCCATGTTCGCCCCGGTTGGGTACGTGTTTCCGTAACGAGCGAAACACCCGGTCTGCGCGTCCTAGGCTTTGCCACCCCTGATCGCACACAGTTTGCGATTGTCGGCATGAATGTCGAATCTCAGTCTGTGCATATGCAGGTACAAGTCACTAATTTCTCTACGGCCCTACCTACAACAATGGTTAGTTATAACCGTACAAGTGAATTCGAAGATGGTGTACTCGTTAGCCAAACGCTCCTGGGAAACGATGTGTCATCCTATCGTGGTCTGCAAGCTATCATTCCACCCACCAGTATATTTACGTTGAGTACATGAGCTAATAAACGTAATTACTAAGCTCAAAACCACTCTAGCTCTCATTTGTGGCGAGGCCACAAATGAGAGCTAGAAAAACCATTACATCCTCTGTTCGAGCTATGACATAATACTACTTACTAGCGATTAGTCTGCTCGCGAGCTTTGCCTTTGAGCCGCTCTGCTTCGCCTTCAGCCTCTAGCTGATGATCGTCAACTAAGCCCCCAGCGGCTTTTTTGATACCACCTACTACTTGCTCACCTGCACCCCGGACACGCTCAGATGCCTGTGCTGCTTCGCGCCGCCCTTGGCCCTTGGCCTCCTGTGCGGCACCATCAGCTTCCATCTGAGGATCATCAGCGAGGTCGCCAACCCCTCGCTTGATCTTCCCCGCGATTTCGTCGCCCGTACCTTTGAGTTTCTCTGCGTTTGAATCCATTCGTTGTGCTCCTTTGTACTGGCGTCGTCGCCAGGTATAAGAAGCATCTAAGCAGGAAGTATGCCAAACGCAAAAAGACGAACAGCGGAGTGTTACCTCGCCATTCGTCTTCTTTATTGGTAGCGGCGGGTGGATTCGAACCACCGACCTTCGGGTTATGAGCCCGACGAGCTGCCACTGCTCCACGCCGCGCTAAGCCGTCCGGCCCCCCCGCAACGGGCTGCGTGCGGGCCGAATGGCGGGGTCTCTTGTGGTGGGTGCGTCGACCTTGTCTCCCAGCGGGCAACCCGCCAGTACCTCCGGCGCTGCGCTGTTTCACGTCCCGGTTCGGGATGGA
>JACMIM010000251.1 GCA_014381165.1 Roseiflexaceae bacterium | reverse complement strand
TACTCGCGCGGCGAGTCTTCGCGCACCTGCACCCGAAAGACCTGCGGCGTCGCATCCGCGAAGATCAGCGTTTCCTCGCTGGTCTCGCCCCGTTCGTCGCTGTAGGAAATGTTGACCTCGACCAGCGGTGTGTCGGCGAAGGCCACCAGCTTGGGCACCACCGTGCAAACCACCTCGGGCGTGAGCAGTTTGGGGATGACCAGCGCGGTGACATCGGTGGTCGCCTCGGGCTGCACCACACGGCCGCCCTCGACGGTGTGATAGATCAGCTGCTGGCGGTAGCTGCGGCGCGTAGTCTCGGCGATCGGGAAGCTCCAGCTTTGCGGCTCGCCGGCAATAAAGGTTTGGGTCGCCACCTGGTGAACACGGCCCTGCGGGTCGTCGTAGCGCAGCGTGCATTCGACCACCGGCGTGACTTTGAAATCGACCAGGTTGGGCAGCAGCTTGACATTCAGCTGCGGTGTCTGCTGGACGATCACTGGCATGGCTTGGTCGCCGTCACCACTCAGCCAGGCGCTTTCTTTGAAATTGCCATCCTGGAATGAGGTCAGCACCTTGTACTGGAAGCGGCGGTTGCGCTTATCGCGCAGCACCACGGCCCAGGTTTTGAACTCGTCGATCTTTTTAATCGAGAACACGCCTTCGCCATGGTAGTCGTTGGCCATATCCTCGTAGCGCAGGCTGATCACGGTTTGCACCACACCATTCCAGTTGCCAGCAGGCACAAGCTGCACGTCTAGCTTGTCGAAGAAGGGCTGGTTGATCATCAGCTGGCGGCTGAGCGTTTCCTGCCATTCGGACACGATCCGCTGCCCGTCGGCCAGGATAAAGGTGCTGCGATAGCGCACCGGGCGATCCCAGTTGGTAAAAATGTAGCGCTCGTACTTCTGCTCCTGTGCGCCGCTGGAAAGCACCAGCACGGTGGCTTCCTCGTCGACATCCGACCCCATATCCTTGTAGCTCAACTCGACCTGCACCTGCTTGACGGTCTGGTCGAAATCGATGCTGCCGGCCAGCACACTGATCGCGATCTTGCCAGGGTCGGCCACCGAGATATTCAGGTGCGGCGTCTTGTCGCGCTCCCAGCGGGTGAACTCGCCCGGCTCGCGGCCCTGAAAGCCGACCCGCCAGCGGTACTGGTACTCGCGCTTGCCGCCGATCAGGCTGGGGTTCCAGGCCTGGGTCGCCTGCGCCTTGGTGAAGGTGAAGGTTTCGACCTTCTCGACATGCTGGTCGTTTTCGTCGCGGCCCTCGTAGCGCACCTGGCATTCGACAAAGGCCAGCGGCTCGTTGTCCCAATCGGCGTAGACATTCACCTCCAGGCCCAGTGTCTTGAAGAAATCGTCGTCAAGGTCGATCTCGCGAACGTACTTGCGCATTTCCTCTTTGGAAAGCCCCGAGAAGAAGGTCTGCATGGTGCCCTGCGGCGCGATCTTCCAATCGACGGTGCTTTCGAGCGTCAGCTTCTGCTTGAAGCTGATCGACTCGAAGTTGACGTTCTGCTTGATCGAGTAGTAGTCGGTGCCGGAATCCTGCCAGCGCTTGGCCTCATCGCCCTCGTCCTCGCCCTCGTCCTCGGACTGCTCCTTTTTGTCCAAAAAGGCCGCCTTGATCATGCTTTCCACGGTGTCCATGGCGAACTGCTGGAGCTGCTTGACGAAGTCGTCTTTCAGATCGAGCATGCCGGTGTCGATTTTGATGTCGATCAGGCCCGACTGGATGGCCATTTCCATGTGCTGCTCGGAGTTGCGGATGGCGTCCTCGCTGCAGCTGTTGTCGTCGTAATCGTGCGAGATGTTGGTCATGGCCGAGTACAGGCTGCGCGTGTCGGCGCTGATCAGCATGGTTGCCGGGGGAATACGCGCCTTCATGGTCAGGTCGTAGACCACCTGAATCGGCACGATGTCGGTCGCGCCGCTGCCGTCGCCGCCCTGCGCTTCGGTTTCCACCAGCGTGCGCTGCATGAAGGTCGCGCCGTCCTCGGTCAAGTCGAGGTTGGCCGCCACAACATTTGCGCCCACCAGCGAGGCCGGCCCCTCGGCGACGCGGTTGGTCACCAGGTTGGCGCTTTGCGGAGCCAGCACCTTGAACGTACCGGCAACCCAGGTCGGCATGCCCAGGATGACCTGGGGCGGATGCGCGCCGGGAGGGGTGGCTTGGTCGTTGGGGTTCAGCCCCAGGTTCAAATCGTCGACCTGCATGTTGCTGTTGCCGCCGATGTAGTTCCATGCATAGATACGGTAGCCCTGCACGTTGTTGCCCGCGCTGGCGGCCAGATCCTTGAGCCGCTGCCAATCGGCATTCACGCTCTGTTGGAGCAGCACACGAATCTGCGCCTCGTCGTCCGGCTGTACCTTCAGCTCGACATCAAAGGCCATGTAGCCGCCGCCGCGCGGCAGTTCTGGGTTCTCCTCGCGGCTCTGATCGCTAAGCGCGTACTTGACCAGCAGAAACACCGGGTTGCCATTCTCGTCCTTGCGGATGGTCGGCACGTCGGGAATCAGGTAGAACTTCCACCAGAGCGTGTCGTCCTGGTAGGCGGTCACGCCAAACTCTGAGTAGTAGGCGTAGTGCGGTTGCTTGAGCATGAGATTTCTCCTTGTTATGCGGCTGCAAGCCGCATGTTGCTATGCGAAACGCGCTGAAGCGCGTTGAGGCAATTAGCCCGGCGCTTCAGCGCCGGGGTCGGCGGCACGTCATGAATATCTACGACGTAATCCAAACGTGTTCCCATCCCCGTCAGCCGCCCGGCGCGTAAACACGCGGGCTAGGTCGACCACGCCCGCCTGCGCGGGCTACCAGTTTCAGCCCGCGCTGGCGGGCTTCGTCACCCCAGCAAGCGGCTTCAGCCGCGCTGGCTGGCGCTCCGAGGTGAAGGCACCTCACACCTTCGGCACAATCACCGGGCTGGTCGCCGGCTGATAGACCAGCTCGGTCGCCCGCAGCAGGTTGCCGTCCTGGTCGAAGTAGGCCAGCTTGAAGCCGACACGGGCGAGCTGATTGAGGTCGCTCACATCGACCGACCAGGTTTGCTTGAGCTTGGTGTCGAAGGTCAGCGCGCCATGCTGCACCACGTTCGTGCTAGCGTCGGTGTACTCCAGTTCGATCACGACCAGCGGCGTTTTGGCGAAATCGGCGAACGGCATCACATTGATCTGGTGCTTGCCGGCTTTTGGCGGCTGGAACGGGGCCAGCACAACCGCCGTGCCGTGTTGATGCTCCTGCGTGGGTAGCGTAACCGGGCCGCTGCCGGCGGGGTGATGCGTGACCGTGTAGCTGTAATCGATCGGCTGGCCAGCTGGCACCTCAATCAGCCAGATTTGTGTGCCCTTCTCGCGGAAAATAAACGTCTCGTTTTCCGCCGCGCCCGCCGTTGCTTCGCAGGTCACGGTCGTCAACGGGGCGACCGCAAAGTTTAGGTTGTCGCCGATCAGCCGCACCTTGGTGCCGGCGAAGGACGACTCGACCTCGATCGGCAGCGTGAAGCTGTAGGAATCGGCTGTGACGGGTCGCCAGTCGATCTGCTCGAAGCGAGTCTTGTAGCTAATGTTGACCCGGTACGAGAAGCGCAGCGCGTCCTTATCGCGCAGTGGCACCTTCCACACCCGCAGGTCGCCGGTATTCTTGAGCACGAGGCTGTCGGCAACCTCATAGCCGCTCTCATCGCGGTAGTGCAGGTCGATCACCACCTGGCTGACCTCGTCCCAGCCGTCGCCGACCGTCATCAGGTGAACCTTGAGCATGCTTTCCAGCGGCGGCTCGATCACCAGTTGAGTCTGGTTGGCGCTGGTCGTGCTGGCCCACGGCAGCTCGATCGGCGGGCGGCCATCCTTCAGGCCAAAGCTGACCTGGTAGCGCACCGGCTGCGCCCAAACATCGTGGATCAGGCGCTCGTAGCGATCCTGGGTGTGGCTGGGGTTGAGCATAACCGTGTGGCTGGCCGGCGCGATGTTGCGATCCTTATCGGCATAGGAAAGCGTTACGTCGGCGCGGTCGAAGACGCCTACCCAGTCGATCGCCCCCGAGATAATATCGAGCGCCACGCGGCCCGGCTGCATAAACGAAAGCGCCAGCTTGTTCTTGCTTTCGGTCTGCCACGCGCCGAACGCGCCCGGCGCACGATTGCGAAACAGCACCCGCGAACGGTAGCGATACTCGCGCTTGCCGCCATACAGCGGCGTCGACCACTGCTGCGGCTGCGTGCTGGTGAAGATAAAGGTGTTGCCGTCCGCGTGGTCGTCGCCGTTTTCGTCGCGGGCCGCGTACTCGACCTCGACCTCGATCGCTTGGATGGCCGGGTCGCTGAAATCGGCAAACGGCTGCACCTCTAGCTCCAGGTTCTTAAAGAAGTCGTCGTCCATCGGCACGATCCGCACATAGCGCTTGAGTTCCTCGGCAGGCATGCCTTGGAAAAAGGTTTGCAGCGTGGCCTGCGGCGCGATCCGCCATTTCACCACCGTGCTTTGTTCCAAGTCGAAGCTGATGTGCATCGTCGATTCTTCATAAACCTCGCGCAGATACTTCTTGGGGTTGCCATCGTTTGGCGCAGGGCGTGAGCCGGGCTGCGCCTGGCTGGGTGCATCCTGCGACTGCTCGAAGAAGTTCTGCTCGATCATGTCCTGCACCAAATCGAGCGCGAAATCGCGCAGCGCCTCCTGCTGCTCGGGGTTGTCGAGCGTGCCAGTGTCGAAGCTGACCTTAACGGTGCCATCGAACGAGGCGGTATTGCGGTACTTTTCGGTATCCTGAAAATCGTAGCTGGTGCAATGATCGACACCACGCCCCTGCATGTGCTGCTGGAGTTGCTCATGCACTTTTTTCGAATCGACCTCGACATGCATGCTGACTGGCGGCAGCCGCGCCCAAAACTGCAGATCATAGGCGACCTGAATCGTGGTCAGGTCGGTTTCGCCCTGGCCGCCATCGCCCACCATCACATGCTGCATGAACTCAGCCCCGGCTGGGGTCAGATCCATGCTGAACACGGCGATATTGCCGGCCAGCAGCGATGGTGTGCCCTCGCCAACCTGCTCGGAAACCAGCACCGCCGACTGCGGCGCATGCATGAGCACCTTGCCATCGACCCAGGTTGGCGTGCCGATCTGGACGGCCGGCGGCGCGGTGGTGCCAGCCACGCCCGGTTTAGCCTGCTGCTCGGCGCTGCCACTGCGCAGCCGTGCCCATTCTGCATCGACATCGAGCTGAAGTTCGGCGCGAACTAGCTCCAACTGCGCTGCGGGCACCTCGAACTGGATGTCGAAATTGACGTACCCGCCGCCCGGTGGCAGCTGCGGGTTGGCCTCGCGGTCGTCCTTTGAAAGCGCGTACTTGACCAGCAGAAAGACGGGGTCGCCGTCCGCGTCGCGCCGCACGCTTGGGTACGCGCCGATCGCGTAGAACAGATACCAGAGCGTGTCGTCCGGGAAAATCGTCACATCGCCGATGGTTTTTTTAGCTGGGGCTTGTAGCATTGGTTAGATCCTTTCGGTTTATGACGGGCACGGGTCGCCGCGATTCGCCGCGCGGCTGAAGCCGCTGGCTGGGGTTACGAAGCCCGCCTGCGCGGGCTGAGGGCAGCCGCGCGGCTGAAAGGCGGCAGTGGACGTGTAGGTTCAGTTTGCGCTTGGTTACACGAGATGCGTATACTCCTAATTCGTCGTTATGCGCTTTGGGAGACGATTGTATGGCCGCTTTTGCCGAGCTTTATGTCCATTGCGTGTGGTCGACCTGGGATCGTCGTCCGATTATTTCTCCCGGCTGCGAGTCCGAGCTATACGCAGTTATGGCACAATAAAGTCGGTCGATTGGGTGCGTGCCGCTTGCCATTGGTGGTGTTGCTGATCATGTGCATCTCCTTGTGCGTTTCACAGCGACAGTAACGATTGCGCAGCTTGTTGGCGAGGCCAAGGGAGCCAGTTCACACGCGATGAACCACGCGATCTGCTGCGCTATTCCGTTTCGCTGGCAGGGCGGATACGGAGCATTTACCCTGAGTTCGCGCTCCCAATCCAACGTCCGTGCCTATGTTCTCAATCAAAGATCCCACCACACAATGAACACGCTTGTCGCCACCCTTGAACAAACACATGAAGACGATTCTCCCACCCCCAGCCCGCGCAGGCGGGCTTCGTAACCCCAGCTAGCGGCTTCAGCCGCGCGGGTTCCACCCCCAGCCCGCGCAGGCGGGCTTCGTAACCCCAGCTAGCGGCTTCAGCCGCGCGGCATTGTGTGAT
>JACMIM010000250.1 GCA_014381165.1 Roseiflexaceae bacterium | reverse complement strand
GGCTACGCTATAATGCAGCTATCAGCAAACCCTGCGAGAAGGAGAACCGCCGTGACAAACTCTGCCGTGCGCGAATATGTCGAAGCCAACCGCGAGCGTTTTCTGGATGAACTCAAGGAACTGGTGGCCATTCCAAGCATCAGCACGCTTTCCGAGCATCAAGCCGATCTGCGCCACGCCGCTGCCTGGCTAGCCGCCCATCTACGCGAACAGATTGGCATGGACACAGCCCGCGTGATCGAGACCGGCGGCCATCCGCTGGTGTATGGCGAATGGCTCCAGGCACCCGGCAAGCCAACCGTGCTGATCTACGGCCACTACGATGTTCAGCCAGTCGATCCGCTGGAATTATGGAAGACCCCGCCATTCGAGCCGACTGTGGTGGGGGAGAACTTGTATGGGCGCGGCGCAGTTGACGACAAGGGCCAGATGTTCGCCACGATCAAAGCGCTGGAGGCGTTGAAGGCGACGGGCGGCTTTCCGTGTAACATCAAGCTGCTGATTGAGGGCGAGGAAGAGGCCGGCGGCGCGTCGATTGCTCAGTATGTGCAGGATCACCCCAGCGAACTAGCCGCCGACTGCGCCCTGATCCTGGATACTGGCATGGTCGCGAAAGGTGTGCCGACGATCTGTTATGCGTTACGCGGCCTGACGTATCTGGAGATCGAGGCGCGTGGTGCTGGCCACGATCTCCACTCTGGCAGCTACGGTGGGATTGCGCCCAACCCGATTCAGGCGCTGGCCTGGGTTTTGGCCGATTTAAAGAGCCGCGACGGCACGATCAACATCCCCGGCCTGTACGACACGGTGCGCCCGTTATCCGAGCAGGAGCGCGCCACGCTTGAGCGCCAGTCCAAGCAGCTCGCGCCGGGCCTGATGCAAGCCGCCGAGCTGCACGCGCTGCCTGGCGAGGCTGGCTTCAGCGTGTTGGAGCGCGCCACCGCCCGGCCCACGCTGGAAGTTCACGGCATTCGGGGCGGCTTTGTGGGCCAAGGAGCCAAGACAGTCATCCCAGCGGTTGCGACTGCCAAGATCAGCCTGCGCCTGGTGGCCAACCAGAAACCAGACGCAGTGCTGGAGCTGGTACGCCAGCGCGTGGCCGAACTCGCCCCGGAAGGTATCGAGCTGATTATCCACGAGCACCACGGCGGCGAGCCGGTCGAGGTTGGGCTGGACGCGCCAGTGCTCCAGCAGGCCGTGGCCGCGCTGGAAGAGGAGTTTGGCCACCCAGTCGAGTTCGAGCGCGGCGGCGGCACTATTCCGGTGGCGGCGCTGTTTGCCGCAGTGCTGGGGCAGCCCGTGGTGATGATGGGCTTTGGTTTGGCCGACGACAATGTGCATGCGCCCAACGAGAAGTTCTACATCCCCAACTACTACCACGCTATCCGCAGTGTGGCCGGGTTTCTAAGCCGGGTGGGTGGATGATACGCGGTCAGGTGTTATTCCGCCGCACGCACCCCCAGGTTGACTGTGGTGCCGCGTGGCACGCGAGCGCCGCCGCGTGGATCGGTGCTGACCACGCTACCGGGCGCAAACTGATCGAACTGGTCGCCCAGCTTGTCGCGGCTCTGCTGCTCGACATTGCCGATGACCAGGCCCGCCGCCTCGATGCGTGCCCGCGCATCGCCCTCAGACAGCCGGAACACATCCGGCATGGTCACATTATTGCCGATGCTGACCACAATCGTCACCGTCGATTCCGCTGGCACGAACAGCCCTGGTGAAGGCGAGGTACGAATCACAAAGCCCTCGTCCAGCGCGTTGGCCTCTTCCTGACGTTCGACCACAAAGCCCTCGCGCTGAAGCCGGTTGGTCGCTACATCCGCGCGCTGGCGGGTCACATCAGGAATCTCCACCACCTGCGGCGCGGCCTGCCCCAGGCTGACCACATATGTCACTACCGATGTTTCGCTGATGACCTGCCCCGCAGTAGGGAATTGGTCGATGATCCGCCCCACTTCAACGAAATCGCTGTTGATCGGCGGGTCTTCCTGGGGCGTCAGTCGGGCAGTGGTCAGCGCATTGACGCCACTAACTTTATCCAGCCCAATGATGCTTGGCACAACCGCCTGTGGCACAGCAGTGCCCTGAATCGGCGCGGCGGTGGGCACTTCGAGTGTTGGCGTTACCGGGGATGGTATGAACCCGCCGCTCGGAAAGGTGGGCAGCAGGCCAGCCAGCGCACCGGAGGCAAGCAGGCCAACCAGGGTTAGCACACCGCCGATCAGCAGCAGGCCAAGCAGAAATCCGCCGAAGCCCAGGCCGCCGCTTTGGCGTGGCGCGGGGATCGACGAACGCGGCGGCAGTGTCGCACGGCCAGCGGTGGTGCTGGTGCTGACTGGACGCGGGCGCGGCTGCGGGCGCGGGCG
>JACMIM010000249.1 GCA_014381165.1 Roseiflexaceae bacterium | reverse complement strand
GGTTTTTTTGGCTCCACCCCCCCCCCCCCCCACCCCTCTTTGCGTAAGGTGAGTAAGTATGTGTTGTCCACCAAAACTCTTTGCACTTTCACCAAGGATAACCGTCATCCTGCTGATATGGGCGCGTTTTTATGAAATTCAGATGTTGACCTTTGATCATGGCTGTGATAGAATAGCCGCAATCTGCCGTGGTGATATGGTTGCGGCAGAATGCCTTTTTAGCGCATTGTGAAGCCATAATGGTTCATCTGCCTTGCCCTCGTCGGGCGTTATAAGGAAGGACGTCACCCATGGCGGAATCCGACACGATTCTGCAGCTTGGCATCGAGGCCGCGCGCGAGGGCAACCGCGATGAAGCACGCAGCCTGTTTAACTTGCTCACGCGACAAGAGCCAGAAAATGCCCAGGCTTGGCTATGGCTGGCCGGCGTAGCCGAGACGCCGGACGAGCGCCGTGCCGCGCTTGAGCGGGTGGTTGCGCTTGACCCTAGCAACGAGATGGCACGCAAGGGCCTGGCAGCCATGGGCGCTGCGCCGGAGCCGAGTTCGACCGCCGCGCTGACGAGCGCACCCCCGCCGATCGTGCCAGTCGATCTCGACGACGATTTTGGTCAGGTGCCCGCCGCGCCCGCCACGCCCGCCGTGTATGGCAACCTGTCCGACGAGGAGCGCTACGCAGCCGAGCTTGACGGTGCCTTTGACGAATATGACGCGGTCGAAAAGGTCGGCGGCAGTATTCGCAATGTTCCCACTTCCTACAACGACAATGAGACGATCGCGGCGGGGGCGGCAGCTGGTGGCGCGTATAGTGCCAGCGCCCGCGACCGGGTGGAATCGCGCCGCAGCGCCCGCGTCCGGCCGCTTGTCGAGGAAGACAACGACGACGAGCGACCGCAGCGCCGCAGCCCGTTCAGCTCGCTGGCCTTGGGCTTGATCGGCCTGATTGTGCTGTTTCTTTTGCTCTCCTGGCTTTGGAGCCAATTTGGGCCAGAGAGCGGCGGCACCACAACTGGAGGGGCGGCGACCGCTACTGCTCAAGCCGCAGGCGGCGCAGGCGGCACGGCAACCGGCACGTCTGTAGCGGCGCAGGCGACACCGGGAGCCGACGCTGGCACACTACCGACCGATACAGGAGTCACAACCGACACAGGGGTGCCAACCGACACAACCACGCTTCCGGTGGTCGAACCCACACCTGCACCAGTTGCGCCAGGCGGCGGATTCCCCGACCCAGCGACCGCCAATCCGGCACAGGTGGCGATCGGCACGCCACTTGAGGCCAATGGCCTGAGTTTCACCTTTCCGAACGCATCCTACGCGGCCTCGCTCGGCGGCACAATCGGCAGCCAGACCGCGCAGAATGGGCGATTTGTGGTGGTGCTCCTGCTGATTGGCAACAACACCGGCACCGCACAGGTTGTACCAGCCGACGCCTTTGTGCTCAAGGACGCCCAAGGCCGCGTGTATACGGCTAACCCAGCGGCATCCGAGGCGTATGTCATCCCTGGGGTGAATGCCGACTTCAGCATGGAAGACCCACTGCCTTCAAATGGCATCGCCTACAGCACGGCGCTGGTCTTCGATGTTGCGCCAGACGCAACGAACCTAGTGTTGTTCAACCGCGCTAAACAGGATCAGGGCTTCCTGGTGCTGAACGCAGTTCCATAATTCACGGCAGGGAACAGGCGAAAGACGAAAGACGAAACCAGCATTGCGTTTCGTCTTTCGTCTTTCGTTGCTAGATAGCATACACGCACTCATGAGCCAAAACGACCAATCATCCGATCGGCGCTCCGCGCTGCTGGCATACGCCCGCCGATTACGCCAGCGCGGCGATGCAGCCGGCGCACGCACGCTTCTGCGCTCATTCCTGGCGCGCTACCCGGCTGAACCCCAGGTATGGCTCCTGCTAGCATCGGTTGCGGAAACACGCGCCGAGCAACGGCAGGCCTTTGAAATCGCGTTGGCCTACGATCCCACAAACCAAGTGGCCGCGCGTGGCCTCGACGTGATGCAACGCCGTGCCGCACCCGTGCCGGACACGTCTACCCCAACGTTCAACCGGCAAGCCGAACCCAACACCGTCGCGCCCACGCCCAGCGATCAGGCCACGCGCACGCGGCGCACCCGCGAACGCTCCGCAGGCGAAGCCAACATCCTGGTGTTGGATGAGGCTGTGCGCGCGCGGCGCATCCGCTGGCCGCTGTTCGCAGTTCTTGGCCTTGCAGCAATAGTTTTGCTGGTGTCCGGCCTGCTGATCCGGCAAAGCAGCGCAGCGCAGCAGGCCAGCCGCCCTACACTTGCCCCGCTGCCCGCTGCCGCTGTCACGCTAGCTAGCAGTACGCCACTCGTTGCGACCGCTGCTTCCAGTGCGCCACCTACTGCCACGCCACAGCCCGCCGTTGTGTCGACCGCACCGCCCCCTCCAGTACTCGCCACACCAGCGTCGCTCACCACGCCAGCGCCCCAGCCAACGCTCACCCCGGCAGCCTTTGGACAGATCGCCCGCGCCGGTGTTTGGAACATTGGGCTGCTGCGCCCGACCGACGCTGTTCTTCTGAGTGGCTCGATCGGCGATCTCCAGCCGCAGGGCCGCTTTGTGCTGGCGCTGCTCGCGGTCGGTAACACGGCGAGCAGTGACCAGCAGCTGCCACCGGAACTCATCACGCTGTCCGATGCACGCGGTAATCGCTACACAGCGCAGCCGCTCGCGTCGAGCGCGTTTCTGCAAACGTTTGGGGCCGGTCAGTCTGGTCTGATCAGTATGGAGCAGGCCGTGCCAGCCGGCGGTGGACTCGTCAGCGTTCCCGTGATCTTCGATGTTCCCAGTGAGGCGCGCGGCCTCACGCTTTCGATCAGCGGCGACCCTACCCAGTGGAGCCTGGGCGGATGAAATGAATAACCTGGGTATGTCGCACCATCCCATGCCTGGCGGCTGAAGCCGCTGGCTGGGGTGACGAAGCCCGCCTGCGCGGGCTACCCGATTCATGAGGTGTTCAACGCGCTGAAGCGCGTTTCGGATAGCAGCAGCAGGTTTCAACCCACGCGCGCGAGGTGGTGGCCGCAAGCGTTTGAATCCGACCGTACCTTGCTCGAATGCGCTGTAGCTATGGTATACTTTTGGCATCTCATTCCAAGTATAGTTTCTTACGCGGGTCTTGGCGTCTTGCGTCTTGGCGGTTTTGCTTGCTGCTAGAAGGAGCGCCTTGCAATGGACATCGCTCGCTTTATCGATCATACATTGCTGAAGCCCGAGGCCACGCCGCCGCAAGTCGAGCAGCTGTGCGCCGAGGCCCGCGAGTATGGCTTTGCCGCAATCTGTATCAACCCGATCTATGTGCAGTTGGCTGCATCGCTGCTGGCTGGCAGCCAGACTGCTGTCTGCACGGTCGTTGGCTTTCCGCTTGGCGCGACCACCAGCGAGGTCAAGGTATTTGAAACCGAACAGGCTTGCCGTAGTGGCGCAGCCGAGATCGACATGGTGATTGCGATCGGCCAGCTGAAGGCTGGAAAGCATGCCTATGTCCGCGAAGACATCCGTCTGGTGGTCGCCGCGGCACACGCTAGCGGCGCTATCTGCAAGGTCATTATTGAGGCGGCGCTGCTTTCGGATGCGGAGAAGCGCATGGCAGTGGAGCTGGCAGTAGAGGCCGGGGCCGACTTCGTCAAAACCTCGACCGGCTTTTCGAGCGGCGGCGCAACGGTGGCCGATGTCGCGCTGATGCACCAGGCAGCAGGTGGGCGGGCACAGGTGAAGGCGGCGGGCGGGGTGCGCTCGCTGGCCGACGCGCAGGCCATGATCGCTGCGGGAGCTACACGCCTTGGCAGCTCCGGCGGTGTCGCAATTGTCCACGAAGCCGGCGGCGAGGCTGTGACCATTCAAAAAGACACCTATTAAACGCCCGGCTGACTCATTACGAAGACACGAAGGCGCACAGGATTCAAATAGATATAGGACTTACGCAGTTGGCGGCTTCAACCTCCAGCAGCATGAAAAATCTATCTTTTTTGTTTCGTTTTTTGGTACTTTGCACCAAAAAACGAAACAATTATGAGGTATTTCCTTGCCCGCCGCAGGCGAAATGAAAGCTCTTGGGCAACTGTGTAACTCCTAAGACAAACACTTCGCGCCTTGGTGGTTATTGTGATAGGTACAAGAGAACGATATGGACTTGTTCGATGCGATTCGGCAGCGCCATACCACTAACGGGTTGTTTGCTGATCGCCCAATCGCGCCAGAACACCTGCGCACAATTCTTGAAATGGCAGCACGCGCGCCCTCGCACTTCAACTCGCAGCCCTGGCGCTTTGTCGCGATCGAGGACGCCGAGCGGCGTGCGGCGATTGCCGCGATCGCTGGCGACTCGATGCGTCAGCTTATGGCCGAGGGCCGCTTCGTCAACCAGTATCGCCGCTTCTTTCGCTTTTCAGCGGCGGAGGCCGAGCAGAGCCACGATGGCATTCACTTTGACACAATGCCCGGCGTGCTCAAACCGTTCGCCAAATATATTCTGACCGAGCGGGGTGGACAGGTGATGAACACCTTCCAAGTGCCGCGCGTGCTCGGCAACGATGCCCGCAAGCTGGTCGCGTCCTCGCCACTACTGCTGGGAATCGCGCTCGACCGCAGCTTGTTTCAGCAGGGCGAACTAACTGGCCTGTACACGAGCATCTCGCTTGGCGCAGTCGTTCAGACGATCTGGCTGAGTGCAACCGCGCAGGGCATGGGCCTGCAGTTCGTCTCGACACCACAGGAGATTCCCGAACAATGGGCACGGGTAAGCAATCTGCTTGGCGTGCCGGCCGAGTATGAACTGATTTTGCTGCTGCGCCTTGGCTATGAAGATCCTACCATCAAGCGCCCGACCATCGACTGGACATCGCCGCAACGCAAGGCAGTTGAGGAACTGGCTTTTCGTGAGACCTGGGGCCAGCCTTTCGCGGATCGTACCGCACACGGTGAATAAAGGAAGTGCCATGCTCAAGCATCTGGTTATGTTCAAACAGAACGCCGACACCGACGAAGCCACGCTCCAAGAGATCATGATTCGCCTGGAAGCACTGGTTGGCGAGATCCCTGGGCTTCAGGACTTACGCTGCTACCGTGGTATGTCGTCCGAGAGCGCAACCGCCTGGACATTTCTGCTCGATAGCACGCTCGACGACCAGGACGCGCTGCAGGGCTACCTGGCCCACCCTGCGCACGTTGCTGTGAGCGAGTGGATGTTGCCATTCTTGGCAAGCCGAGCGGTGGTCGATTACGAGGTGTAGGGCCTATCTTGAGCGAAGTGCAGAAATTCGGCACCCTCACTCCAGCCCTTTCCCACCGAGGAGCGGGAGCCAAACTTCCCGCTCCCATCGGGCAGCGCGGCAGGGGGTGAGGGTGCCTGTAGGCCAGCGCCCCAGCTGTTTGTGGTACAATCAGGAGGGCTAATTTCGTGTAGATAGTAACTTATGCAACCGGAACTCCTGGCGCAAAATACGATTGTCCGTGGTACCAATGCGGAATACCGCATCATGGGCGTGATTGGCCGCGGTGGAATGGGTGCGGTCTATCGGGCACAGCGCACCAACGACAGCGCGATCTGGGCGCTCAAAGAGATGCGCGCGCCTAGCGACTTGCCACCGGAGGAGGTTCAGGAGAACCGCCGCCTGTTCGAGCAGGAAGCTAATTTGCTACGCACGCTGGCCCACCCCAACCTACCGATCGTCGCCGAGTCGTTTGAACACGCCGGGCGGCCCGTAATGGTGATGGAGTATGTGCCGGGCCAGTCGCTTGAGGAGCGCATGCACGAGGCCAACGCCCCGCTGTTGGAGCAACAGGCGCTTGGCTACGGCATCCAGCTCACACGGGTGCTGAACTACCTGCACACCCGCACCCCGCCGGTGATTTACCGCGATCTCAAGCCCTCGAATGTGATTATCACCCCCGAAGGCGTGCTGAAACTGGTCGATTTTGGCGTGGCGCGCACCTACAAGGCCCGCAAATCGAAGGACACGGTGGCCATGGGGTCGGCGGGATATGCGCCGCCTGAGCAGTATGGTAAAGGCCAGACCGACGCTCGCTCCGACATCTACGCGCTGGGCGCGACACTGCTGCATACGCTGACAAACATGCCGCCGATTCCACTCCAGACGCCCACACCAGGCAGCATTCACAAAATCAACCCTTCGGTTAGTAATGCCAGCGAGCGGGTGATCATCCAGGCCATGGCGCTTGACCAGAATGATCGCATTCAGACCATGGCGGCCTTTGAGCAGGCGCTGCTGCGCTGCCTCGATGCCCCTTATGTCGACCCGACTGCCCGTGCCACGCCACCGCCGCCAGTGCGCCTGCCGCTCATCACACCGCCGCCACAAAGCTCGCCAGCGCCGCAGGCAGCGCCCAGGCCGGCCGCTCC